>MVQR01000165.1 GCA_002067815.1 Syntrophus sp. PtaB.Bin001
GATTCTTTCTTAAACATCTTTCCCCCCGACAGGCTCCCTGTGTTATATAAAGGAGCCTGTCGGTCATTTTAAGGGCTGATTGCTACAGATAATTCAAGTTTCGAAGATGGCCGGTTTTTATTTCAATCGCACGTTCGCAAAGTGGTTTGCCCATGAAGCCCTGCATGAAGATATTAAAAGTTCCGCTTATTCTTATCACCATATTGTTCTGCCTTTCTTCCCATGCCGCTGAAACCGGTCTCCTGTTTTGCGAAGAATTCAAGGATCTCAGCAACTGGGAACCGCTTTATTTCCCAAAGATAAAGAAGCATTCTTCCTATGCGGTCATTTCCGAGGAAGGGCGCTCGTATCTCAGGGCCGTCAGCGACGCCTCGGCATCGGCGATAATCTATCGAAAGACATTCAATGTTTATGACTATCCCCGGATTCGGTGGCGGTGGAAAGTTGATAGTGTCTACACAAAGGCGAAAGGCCGGGAGAAAACAGGCGACGATTACCCTATCCGGATTTATGTGATGTTTCAGTATGATCCCCAAAAGGCTGGTTTTTCCGAAAGGCTGATGTATGCTGCATCAAAAGCTCTTTATGGCAAATACCCGCCGCACAGCTCTTTGAATTATGTCTGGGCAAGCCGGGAGAATGAGGCCGGGATTATAACGAGCCCTTACACGGATCGATCCCGGATGATCGTTCTTGAAAAGGGGAGGAATAAAGTTGGACAGTGGATTGATGAAAAAGTAGATGTTCTTGAAGATTACCGCAAAGCTTTCGGCAAGTCCCCGCCTGCCATAGCGGGCATTGCCGTTATGAACGACTCGGACAATACTAAAGAGCGCTCGGTATCTTATGTGGAGTTCATCGAAGTTTTTAAATGACGACTACTCGACAGTTCCTTATTTCGAGGCTTTCAGGTTTTTACCCAGATTGATGAATTCGGAGCGACCGAAGCCGACGGAGATGAAAAAGGACTGCATGTCCACTTGATCCCATCGAGTCGCGGTGAAAATATCCCGGACGCCGTTTTCCCGGAAATATTGAAAAATTGCTTTTGCAAGGGCCTTGCCTATGCCCCCTTCCATAAAATGAGGGTGAACCTCGATAACGACTATCCACCCGCTCTTCTCCAGTCCGAAACTGGGGCCTCTGATTTCACCGATGATAAATCCTGCAACCCGGCCGTCCTTCAATGCCACATAGCCGACAACATCGTTTTTCTGAAGATGATGCTCGATGCTGTTCATCCAGGCCATGGAGATTTTTCCCTTCATGATTGCGCGATGAACCTCGGTAATTTCAGGGAAATAATCAAGGGCAATTTCTCTTATCTCTATTCCATTCGACATGATTTTGACCTCGACAAAACCGTTTAATTTTCAGTTTATTGGATGGTCCCGGATTCCCGGCCGAACTTATTAAAATTAATCAATCATATCGTGATTTTGCATGTCTAACAAGAATTTTCTTGATGGCGAATTCCGAGCATACAACTGATGGATGAAAGTTGCCGGTGCCAAACTCACCCAATCAATTCGAAACCACTGATATCAAGTTGCCGACCTTCGATTAACTGCGTTGGCTTCGTTGTCGGCTCCTCTACGTATTTATCTATACGGCTGAGTTGCCTTCTTCTTGCCGCCTTGTCAACCTCTTGAATGCAACTTGGTATGAAATCATCTATTCTATAAAACTTCCGATTCGAACTGGCTGTTGTAAAGATCGTAATAGAAGCCCCGTGCCTTGAGCAATTGCTCATGAGTGCCACGTTCGATAATCCGGCCGTCGTTGATGACCAGGATTTCATCGGCATTCCTGATGGTGCTGAGGCGGTGAGCGATGACGAATGTGGTCCGACCTTTCATCAGTTTCAGCATCGCTTCCTGAATGTTCAACTCGGTGCGGGTGTCCACGCTGCTGGTCGCCTCATCGAGGATTAAGATGGACGGTTCGGCCAGGATCGCCCGGGCGATGGTCAACAACTGCCGCTGTCCCTGACTGAGGTTGCCGCCATCCTCGCCCAATACCGTTTTATAGCCGTACGGCAGCCTCTCGATGAAAGAATGCGCATTGGCCAGCCGCGCCGCCAGTTCGACCTCTTCGTCCGTGGCGTCCAGGCGTCCATAGCGGATGTTTTCTTGGACCGAATCGGTAAAGAGATAGGTGTCCTGCAGAACGATGCCCAGCGAGCGGCGGAGGCTTTCTTTGGAAACCTTGCGGATGTCGTGGCCGTCAATTGTAATCGACCCTGCATCGATATCGTAGAATCGGGTGAGCAGGTTGACGATGGTCGTCTTACCCGCTCCGGTGGGCCCTACAATCGCGATTGTCTGCCCCGGGCGGGCGTGCAGAGTGATGCCTTTCAGAACCGGCTGTCCAGCTAAGTAGGCGAAACTTACGTTGTCGAAGACCACGTCCCCGGCGATATCGATATCCTGCAAATCCAGCATGCTTGGGGAATTCGTCAGATCAGGCTCCTCATCCATCACCTCAAAGACCCGCTCTGCGCCCGCGATGGCCGCTTGAAGAGAATTGTACTGATTGGCCAGTTCGTTGATCGGACGGGCAAATTGTTTGGAATAATTGAGAAAGCTGGCGATGATACCGACGGTGATCGTCCCGCTGACGGCCATCCAGCCGCCCACTGCAGCGACGATGGCGAAACTGAGATTGTTTACCATGTTCATCAGCGGGGGAACAATGCCGGAAAAGACCTGGGCGCGGAGGCCGACCTGAAACAGTCGGGAATTGATCGTTTGAAATTCTCTGTTGGAGTTCTGTTCCCGGCCGAAGGCTTTCACCACCCGTGCTCCGGAAACATGCTCCTCGATATAGGCGTCCATTTCACCCAACTCGGCCTGCTGCCCGCTGAAGTAATGCCGGGTGCGTCTGGCGATGGCCCCGGTTAGGAATATTCCCGGCGGGATGACCAGCAGACTCAGAACGGTCAGGGATGGGCTGAGCGCCAGCATCATCACAAAGGCCCCCCCGAGCAGGATCACGCTGGAAAAGATCTGGGCAATGCCCTGTGACAGGGTATTGTTGATGTTTTCGATGTCGTTGGTCAACCGGCTCATCAGCTCACCGTGGGGATGCCGGTCGAAAAAGCGCAGGGAAAGTGTCTGGAGCTTGGCAAACAGCTCGTTGCGCAATTCCTTAACCGTCTTCTGGGAAATGCCCACCAGTAAATGAATCTGCGCCCAGGTTACCAGTGCACCCCCCAGATAGACGGCCAGAAGCGTCAGGGAAATCGTGGCGAGACGTCTGAAGTCGACTTCCGCCCTGCCGCCTGCCATGGCATCCACCGCCCTGCCGATCAGGTAGGGACCGATGAGGGAGAGAACGGAACTTACGAGAATCATCGAGAAAACCATGAGAAAAGACAGCTTCTGTCTTTTGAGATAGCCCCAGAGCCGCATCAAGGTGGCGCGGGAGGATTTTGCCTTTTCCGGCTCTTCCAGATAAAGGTAAGGGGAATGGCCGCTCCCGAATCTGGATCGCGGCGTTGGTCTGGTGGTTGATCGTTCTTCGCTCATTTCAAAAACTCGCCGGTCGGTTGGGATGCGAAGATCTCCCGGCATAAGGGACATTCCGCCATGAGTTGCCGGTGCGGTCCTGTTCCAACCATCCGTCCTTCATCCAGCAGGATAATCCGGTCGGCATCCAGGGCACTGGCCACCCGCTGGACGATCATGAAGCAGGTGGTGTTACGGAGACCGCGCAGTTCCTTGCGGAGCCGCGCTTCAGTTGCCAGATCGAGGGCGCTGGCGGCATCATCCAGAATGAGGATCGGCGGCTGCCGCAGCAAAGCCCGGGCAATGGCGAGACGCTGCTTCTGGCCGCCGGAAAGGTTTACGCCACGTTGGTCAAGCCGTGTGTCGTAGCCGTCCGGAAGCCCGCTGATGAATTCGTGGGCCTGGGCGATCCGGGCGGCGGCTTCAACTTCCTCGACAGTCGCATCCGGCTTTCCCCAGCGGATATTTTCCATGATGGTTCCGGAAAAGAGGCGGGATTCCTGGAAAACCATGCCGATCCCCTGCCGCAGATCGTCCAGTTTGTATGAGCGGACGTCCACACCGTCTATGAGAATCCGGCCGGAATTGACGTCGTAAAACCGGGGGATCAGATTGACCAGGGTGGATTTTCCGGAGCCGGTTGCCCCGAGGATGGCGATCAATTCGCCCGGGGCCGCACCGAAACTGATGTGCTGCAAAGCCGGTAGCCCGCCGTTTCCGTCTTTGTAGCCAAAGGAAACGTCGTCGAATTCGACCTGCCCGAACCTGATTTTATGATTATCCGCCTGCGGCGGATCGGTGATATCTACCTTGGCCGCCAGCACTTCCGCGATCCGGTCCGCCGAGGCCTTGGCCCGGGAAAGCATCATGGTCATGAAGGCCAGCATTAAAAGGGCAAAGAGGATCTGCGTCATATAGGTGATGAAGGCCATGACCTGTCCAATATGCATGTTTCCCGAAGAAACCCGGACGCCGCCGAACCAGATGACGGCCACAATGCTTAGGTTCAGCAGGGTGAACATGACAGGCATCGTCATGCCGACCCTTCGCCCGGCCTGTACGGTCACGGCGGCCAGCTCGTTGTTGGCGGCTCCGAAACGGCCGATCTCGTAGTCGGAACGGACGAAAGCCTTAGTGATCCGTATACCTGCCAGGTTCTCCCGGAAGACGGCATTGACGTGGTCCAGGTGCTTCTGTACCTGAGAGAAAAGGGGAAAACTTTTGCGGATGATCAGATAAAGGGCCAGTGTCAGCAGGGGAATCGTGATTCCCAGAATCGACGCCAGGCCGGGATTGATGGCAATTGCCATGAAAATCCCGCCCAGGCAGAGCAGGGGGGCGCGGATCATTGCCCGCAACAGCATTAGGACGATATTCTGTACCTGAGACACATCATTGGTAAGACGGGTGATCAGGGAAGCGGTGGAAAAGGCATCGAGGTTGTCAAAGGAGAAAGATTGCGTTTTTGCAAATAGCGCCGCCCGGATGTCGGCGCCGAATCCTTGGGAGGCGAGGCCGGCAAAGAAGGTACAGCCCATGCCGCCGATGACTCCCAACAGGCCGACGGCAATCATGAGCGCGCCGATCTGCAGGATGTAAGCCGTATTGCCGCCGGCAATGCCCCGGTCCACAATCCTGGCCATCAGGGCCGGTTGCAGGACGTCGCAGGAAACTTCCAGCAGCATTAGCAGCGGCGCCAGAACCGCGGCTTTCCAATAAGGTTTGAGGTAGGGGAATAAGCGTTTCACTTGGAAAACTCCTTGCTCCGGGTCATGACCAGGACATCGGGTCTGTTATCGGTTTCCTCGAAATGCGATTCGGCATGTCGGGCTTGATACGAGCTCAGTATGAATATCATCTTTGCCCCGGAACTGGAATTATCCCGCTTTGCATTTCCTGAAAGGGATGCATCAAGGGAGATAGCTCCCTGAAAGCGAGAATTGCTGCAGAAATATGTCGTCAATAGCATAACCGAATGAAGGCGATCAAGTAGAAATGGAGGAGAAAAGGAGCGGATATCCGGTTTGAACGTTTGATGGAATGTC
>MVQR01000166.1 GCA_002067815.1 Syntrophus sp. PtaB.Bin001
CTTTTATGAAATCATTCAGGCCGGCAAGGCTTTCGGGATGATCACGTTTGATGATTATATTGTTGAATTGTATCAGCGAGGTTTGGTCAGTGAAGATACGGCTAAGGCCTATGCTTCCAACCGAGGGGTTGTCGGACGAGGAATCGATTCGGTTAAAAGTGCCAAGGGCGAGGCAACGACGACTCTGGGCAAACTGGAAGTCGACAAGGGGTATGGGAAGGTACGGCGGTTTTAGCAATTCCAGTCCATCTGAATTACCGAATGTTGCGGCAAAATCTCTACAACCCGTCTGGGATGTAAGTTACTGGAGAACAAGATAGGAGAAAATCATGGAGGAAAGCAAAACCATTTTCAATGAAGTGGCATCCGGCCAGTATGATGCTGCGGATCGTCCTTTTGATTTCCTGATGGAACAGGGGGAAACGGCGCTCGTCTGCGAGCCCGATTCAGCTGCGAATGATAAGATATGCAATGATCTCAAGTTATTGGATTATGCAATAACTGAGGCGGAGTCGGTCAAAGACGCCCTTAAGAAAATGCAGTTTCACGTTTTCGACCTTATTCTCATCAATGAAAGCTTTGATGCGGGGAACGCTCACGAGCTTCTGAAGGCTATAGAGATGTTGGACATGTCCAACCGCCGGCAGATGTTCGTAGCCCTTGTCGGTGACTCCTTCCGCACGATGGACAGCATGGCGGCCTTTCGAAAAAGCGTCAATCTCGTAATAAACAAAGGGGATCTTAACGAAATCGGGGTAATTATCAAGCATGGCGTACAGGAGAACAAAGTGTTCTACCACAATTACATGGATGTTCTCCGAAGCAAGGGGCGCCTTTAGAGAACAGAGAGAAATGTATTATTCCAGTTCTATATCAAAGCGCTATCTGCGTTGATTTCGTTATGGGCTCCTCAACGTACGTTATAGTACGCCTACGTCGTCTCTGCCTCGCCGCCTTGATATCATCTTTGATCTAGAACTGGAGTTATTTCTTTTTTGCAGGAGCGATACCTTCCGCTTTGCGACGGGCTTTTTCCGCCTCTTCCGGCAGGTTGAGCTTGTCGTATGATTCAGCCTGATAGAGATAATAGAAGGCATTGTTCTTTTCCAGAGCAATGGCAAGGCCGAAAATTTCTACGGCATCTTGATGACGACCCGCATCGGCCAGCGCATGCCCCAACCGGTTGTAATAACTTGCAGCAAATCGGGGGTTAAAGGCAATTGCCGCTTCCACACTGCTTTTTGCTTCCATGTAGCGCTGCTGTTTTATCTGGATCTCGGCGAGTCGTATCAGGCAAAGTGGGTCATCGGCACGAGCGGCCAGGCTTCGGTTCAGCATTTCTTCTGCCCTGTCGAATTGTCCAACTTCGGCAAAGGCATTTGCCAGACGCTGATTAAAGGGAGCTGATCCTGTCGGATCGAGAGCAATTGCCTGTTGATATGCAGCTTCGGCGGAATCGAGACGTCCCGCAGCGACAAGGGCTTCGCCGAGCAGGCAGAATAATTCAGGAGCATCGGGCTCCAACTGAGTGATCTTTTCAAAGATATCTACCGCTTCAACCGCCCTTCCGGCTTTCAAAAGGGCATCTCCCAGTTCCCTCATAAGGGGCATTTCGTCGGGCTGCGCTTCCACCGCCTGTCTGCAGATCGTAACGAGGCTTTCATACTGCCGGCCATCTTTGTACAGACGAACAAGTTCGTCGAAGGCAAATCCGGTAAAGACTTTACGGCTTAGTTCTTTGGAAAAGAGCTGTTCAAAACAGGCAATAGCTTCGTCTCGCCGGCCGCTGTCGTGATGAGCCCAAGCTTTGGCCAGAAGAAATGAATCTTCCCCCGGGTATTTTTCCACTAGTTGGCCGTAAATTTCAGCAGCCTCCGCATACTGCCCGGAGCTCATCAACCGTTCGGCTGTTCTCTGAAGAAAATCCTTGTTGTAATCCTGTTCCTTGGTCATACTTCTAACTCAAGCCATTTCCGAAAATGGGCCTGCCTGTTCGCTTAAGCGGGCCCATTCAGGAATTCATCTTATCAGCAACAGCAGGAACCTCCGCAACTACCGGTGTTGCCGGAATTCAACGCTGAAGTAACTTTAAAGCCAGAGCCGCAATCGGTTTCGATGAAATCGACATAAACGGGTTTGACCTGCTCAAACAAGTCCTTCGTCATCAGGAAGGTAATTCCTTTTTCATTAAATTGTTCATCGCCGTCTCGTGGCTCATCCAGAGCCATGCCCAGTGAGGGGCCTGATCAGCCGCCCTCAGTCAACAGAAGCCTGACAGGGTGGATCTCTTCGACATTCTTCAAAAACTCTAGAATCTTTTCCCCCGCTTTTTCTGATACTTGAAACATTTGTTTTCTCCTTTGGCAGAGGTAAAACGTCCGCCTTTTGTTTTAATTTATTGATGGATAGTGATGGATTGCCTGAATTTTGTCAATGAATTTCTCGTTTTCGGGAAATTGGCTGCTGCCGGTTTTGTGTCCGGTCAGTCACTTAGTGATTTGTTCGGGGATGTTTTTTTTGATCATCCAACGGGAGGGCTTGATCAATAAGCATGATCGGGATGTCGTCCCTGATTTCATAAAACAGTTTGCAGGCTGGACAGATCAGCCCGCTTTTTTCTTCACGATGCTGAAGCATTCTCCTGCATTGCGGACAGGTCAGGATATCCAGCAGCTCTTTTCGAATCGTCATTTTTCTTTTATCCTTACTTATTCATCATTTCCCGAACAAGATGAGTCAAGGAGGTCCTTAACGGAATCGAAAACCTCATCCACGGTGATGTTTTTCATGCAGATTACGCTTTTACAATGCTTTCGAAAGCAGGGGCTGCAATCCAGACCTTTGCGGATGACCCGATGTCCACTCCCGTAAGGGCCCGTCCTTAACGGATCTGTTGGTCCGAAAAGCGCTACGACCGGAGTACCTACCGCTGCGGCCAGGTGCATGGGGCCGGAATCGGTTGTGATCAGCAGCCGGGAACGCTGGTATAGATGGGCCAGTTCGCGGAGAGATGTCTTCCCGCCCAGATTGATGGCCTTTGCAGCCATTCGGCCGAGAATTAATTCAATAGGCGAGGGGTCGCTGCCGGTGAAAACGACAGGCGCCTTCAATTCCAGTATAATCCGATCTGCGAGGCGGGCGAATTTTTCGTCATCCCAGAGTTTTGTTTCCCACAACGCGACCGTATTGATGGCAATGAGATTTTTCCCGTCTCCGAGTTGATATTCCTGAAATAATCCATCAATTTTCCTGTGCTGGGATTCGGATATCTCTAAAGGGAATTCAGCCTGTTTTGGATTTGCACCGAGATGGCGGGGAAAATCCAGATAACGATCTACTGCATGCCGGGTCAGGTCTTCGGGGATTTTTTCGTTGTAAAACAATCCGCTTAGTTCCTGCATGCTGTCATATCCCAGTCTCCTGGGGGCACCGCTCAGCAGAGCGACAATCGCGCTTTTGAAGAGGCCGTGAAAGTCAATTGCCAGATCATAAGGCCTGCTGCGCAAGACGGAGAGAAACAGCCTTGCCTCCTTCAGGACTTCAGAAAATTTTCCCCGCCGCAGATCTTTCAGCCAGCGCTTCCGCCCGGAGATTATGACCTGATCAAGACAGGGATGGTTCCGGATCAGATCGGATGCGGCTTCTTCAACAACCCAGGAAATATGGGCCTTGGGAAAACGTTGCCGGAGTGCGGCAAGGGAAGGCAACGTATGAATCACATCGCCTACGGCGCTTAATTTAATGACCAGAATGTTCATAATTGACTGTCCTGAAGAATCCACCGAACTGCTTCAAGAAGACTGTCTGCTATCCAATCCGGTTCAGCCTGTCTTTGTAACGGGAAACCCTGAATTTCCCCCGAGGAGAAACTATTCCGGATCAGGATCGACTTGACGCCGGCCCTGGCCGCTGCCTCGATGTCCGTCGCTTTGTCGCCGATCAGATAAGAGCGGGAAAGATCAAGGCCCATTTCTTCCGCCGCCTGCCGCAACATGCCGGCTTCAGGTTTCCGGCAGGCGCAGACAATCCGGTATGATCCTCTCCCTTCGGTGGGATGATGGGGACAGTAGTAAAAGCGGTCGATATGCGCTCCTTTTGCCTGGAGACGCTTTTGGATGTGATCATGAAGCATCTCTACCACGGCTTCCGTAAAATAGCCCCGGGCGATGCCGGACTGATTGGTGGCGACCACGACTTTCATGCCGCGTTCATTGATCAGTCGAACGGCACTGGGAGTGTCCGGGAAAAGTTTCAGCCGTTCCAGACAATCCAAGAATCCGACTTCCTCATTGATTGTGCCGTCACGATCCAGAAAGACGGCTGGATGTTTATCCATTCTTCAACTCTGTATTTTCTCTAATCTTCACTTGCGGTGAGCTATATTTTTGGACTGCAATATAATGCCAATGGAGAGGAAAAGCAATCAAAGCCTGCCTTCAAGTTGTTTCTGTACAATTTCTGCATAAATGATAAAATTTCAAAAGTAAATTTTGCGGCCGGAACATATTGATTGTTGCGAATTACCAAATATCATTGCAGTTTAGCGGTTCAGGAAGTGGGATAATCGGCGGAGGGTTGTCATATTTACACTAGGGTGCCGGTTTAACTTAGATTGCTGATAAAAGAGGCAACTCTTAAGCTTTAAGGAGGCGCTTATGGAATGTAATGTTTTAGTTGGTGGACAAGCAGGGCAGGGACTGATGTCTATAGAGAATCAGCTGGCGGATCTCCTTTTCCGACTGGGTTACCACTTCTTCTCGACCAAATTTTACATGTCCCGAATCCGGGGGGGACACAACGAACATATGTTCCGAATAGCAGATCATCCGGTGCATGCCTTGAGTGGCGAGCCTTGGGATATCATGGTTGCGTTGGACGACGAAACGGAAAAAATGGGAAAGACGATGTTGCCGGTCGGAGGGATTCGTCTTGCTTCAGGAGAAATCCGGGAAATCGAGGAAAAGGCGAAAGAACAGTTTCACAGCATTATGATGAGCAACACACTTCTGGTAGGACTGCTCCTCCGGGTTATCGGAGTAAAATCCGAGACCTTGAATTCCGCTGTTGAGGAAGAACAGGAACTTGCGGCTTTGCAGACGGGGATGACCTTTGCAGATCGCTGGGGAATGGCTGAACGGTTTTTGTTACAGCCTCGTTGCGGAAAGTCATTCAAGTTTGATGGAAATTCCGCCCTGGGTTTCGGCTCCCTGCTGGGAGGATGTCAGTTCATGGCCGCCTATCCAATGACCCCGGCAACATCCCTGATGATGTATGTAGCCCGGGCGTCCCTTGAATTGCCGGTTCATTTTGAACAGGCGGAGGATGAAATCTCTGCGATCAACATGGCCCTGGGAGCTTCCTATGCCGGACTGCGGTCCATGGTGGCGACATCCGGCGGCGGCTTCGCCCTGATGACCGAGGGTATATCACTGGCGGGGATGACGGAGACTCCCGTGGTGGTTGTGGTGGCACAACGTCCGGGGCCGTCTACGGGCTTGCCTACGCGTACCGAG
>MVQR01000167.1 GCA_002067815.1 Syntrophus sp. PtaB.Bin001
GATAATAATGGGCGCCCCTGTCTTTGATTTCATTTCGCGGTTTCCGCATATGTGATCCACATGCCCATGGGTGTTTACGATATATTTTATCTGCAGATTGTTTTTTGCTGCTGTGGCGAGAATGCCGTCGATATTGCCTGCCGGATCGATTACCATGGCCTCTCCTGTTTCTGAATCACCGACGATATATGCAAAAACAGCCATGGAACTTACCTGCATCTGCCGAATAATGAGCATGAAAACCTCCTTTGTGGTAACAGGAACCGACAAACGATATAGTTTGATCACTAAAAGTGATTTTCGAACCCCTATCATTTTTTTAATTTTGAAGTCAATGGAATTTAAAGTCTTAACCTGATCTAAAACGCAGCAATATCAGTCTTTAATCAGTACAGCAGCGAAAAAACCGTCCATGCCGCCATGTTGGTCAGGAGCAGTTCGGAAAAAACCGTCCTCATCAATACAGACAGAGGCTATAGCTTTCGTGTTGTGAGATGTGACTTGAGAAAAATCTCTGTGGCCGGAGAGGAAGTTTCTAATAAGGAGATCGTTTTCTTCCGGTAGAAGTGTGCAAGTGCTGTAAACCAAACGACCGCCATGGCGAAGAAGAGCGGCGGCACGATTCAGAATAAGTTCCTGAATCCGTTTGTAGGATGGAAGCTCCCGCTGTTGCAGGCGCCATTTGATTTCGGGATTTCTCCGTAGAGTACCCAGTCCCGAACAGGGAGCGTCTACAAGGACGCAGTCAAAGTTATCCAGTAGACCTTCATTTTGTTTCGTCGATGCATCGGCCTGTAGGGTTTTAATTATGGATATGCCCATTTTTGCACTCAGGCGATTCAGGGATTCGAGCTTTGCCTGGTAGATATCGACTGCCCTGATAAGACCTTTATTATTCATCAGTGCCGCCAGATGGGTTGTCTTGACTCCCGAACCACAGCACAGGTCAAGTACTTTTTCCCCCTCGGCTGGAGCAACAAGATGGGAGATCAACTGGGAAGCCTCATCCTGAAGGATAAAGAGTCCTTGCTCGATCGCGTTTGTTGATCGCAGAGAACGAGGCTGCGCAGTAACAAGCAACCCGTCGGGTGAAAAAACACATTCGGAGACGGCGAAACCGTCGTGTTCCAAGAGTTCTTTTAGGGCGGAACGGGTTGTTCGGAGAAGATTTACTCGAATCGTGACCGGCGGGACTTTGTTGTTGGCCTTACAGAGCGAAAGCGTGCGTTCCATGCCATAGATATTTAGCCACCGGCGCACGAGCCAGGAAGGATGGGAATGAACAATACTTAAATGTTCTACTGGGTTTTTATACAAATCAGGGTAAGCAAGATCTTCGCTTTTAGTTTTTCTAACCGCATTTCTCAGAAGGGCGTTTACCAGCTTCTCCCTACCGGGATATCGCAGCTTAGTCAACTCAACTGCTTCATCGACCAGTGCAAAAATGGGAATCCTATCCATGAAAAGAAATTGGTACAAGGCCGTCCTTAATATATTTCTGATCCCTTCCTGCATGAAGGAAAAATTTCCTTTATACAGTTTCTGAATCAGCCAATCAAGATGGCCTCTCATCCTCAGCGTGCCATAAACCAGGGACGTGAGAAGATGACGGTCTTGAGTATTGAGGAGGCTGTCGTCCAGGCAGGCATTGAGCAGCGGTTCGGCAAAAGCTCCCGTTCTGTCGATGCGATCCAGAAGGTCAACCGCCAGGCTGCGTGGCGTCTGCTTCATGTCAGCCAAGGACCTTGTCAGGTGAGATCTTGTATCCACGCAGAAAGTCAGCGATGTTCATCCGCTTCCTGTTTTCCATCTGGACATCCTGCAGATAGACATAACCGTTTCCTGCAGTCACCTGAAGGCCCTGTTCGTTCAAGTTCCCCAGCAGACCTGGCTGACCGGATACGGAATGCTCGGTTCCTGTGGCGGCGAAGATTTTTAACGACTTGCCGTCAAGAAAGGTATAGGCGCCTGGGGAAGGGGACAAACCCCGGATAAGGTTGACGATGGTTTTGACATCTTCATTCCAATTGATTAAACCATCCTCTTTTTTCAGCATCGGCGCATATGTAAACAGCGAATTATCCTGAGGTATGCGAGAAGCTTGCTTTGCCTCCAGCAGTTGAACTGCTTTTAGAAGCAGGTCTGCTCCCATTATGGAAAGCCTGTCATGAAGAAGGCCGAAAGTTTCGTCAGGACCCACCGGCGTTTCTTCTTGCAAGAGAATGTCGCCGGTATCCAGGCCTTCGTCCATATACATGATAGTGACGCCAGTTCTGGTTTCCCCCCGTATCAAAGTCCAATTGATAGGTGCGGCGCCTCGGTATTTGGGGAGCAAAGAGGGATGAACATTGATGCATCCCAGTTGAGGGAAATTAAGGACTTCTTTGGGCAGAATCTGTCCAAAAGCGGCAACAACGATGATATCAGGCGAGAGTTCTTTCAAGGTTTCCAGAAAAGAGGAATCTTTAATCCTTGTGGGTTGCAGGACCAGGATATTATGAGTGATTGCCACTGCTTTAACGGGAGGAGCTAAAAGCTGTTTGCCGCGTCCTTTCGGACGATCCGGCTGGGTGACAACAGCAACAATCGGATAACCGCTGCTGATCAGTTTTTCCAATGACGGCAAAGCGAAATCGGGTGTTCCCATGAACATCAACTTAGGTTTCGGCATCTTAAAACAGCTCCTATAATTACAGTTGGAGATTCATTTTGAGTTAGAACTTCTTTTTTCTATCCACTTCAAATATTTTGCGAAGAGTCCAGCATCCAAAATTTTCATCTGTTTGCGGATATCTATAAAATTCACTGTTTTAATAAATTTAAGATAGGCTTCCTGATTGCAGAGAAGAATGGCGCGAATAAACAGTTTAGCCTTAAGCCCCGTTTCCGCATTCCGTTGGAATTTCTTCTGCAAAGCGACATAGTCGTCCACCAACTCTTTTAACCCTTCATACAGCCCCAGCAATTTTGGCTTGAAGATATCTTGGAGCATAGCATGGACTGGTAACCAATCCAGTGCTATAGATTCGTTTCCATACCGATCCACAAGTTTGTTTTTTAAAAAAACAAGATCAGAGTCCTTCAGAAAATTCCAGTCTAAAGCCTTGGGATTGCTCATACAGGCGTTCAGGTAACATTGACGGGCTGTTGGAATCTCGTTGCGCATGATATAGGCATCGCCGAGATATCCGTAAATAAGAGCATTATCCGGCGAAACAGGAAGGCAGGCCTGTAAAGCTAAAATTGCCTCGTCCGGACGACCGGCTTGCAGGTAAACAAACCCGACGGGTACCGAGTTGGATAGATATGGGGTTTTATCCAGATGATGCTCTTCAATTGCTTGGATAATTTTTCGTTGGATTGAAGAAAATATCCCATCTCTGATGTCCTTTGAAAGGCCAACACAGTTTTCTGTATCGGTTACAATTACATTCAGAAGGTCGTATAGGTAAGCTGGTTCCTCTTCATTATCCGGAATCCGCGCCAACTTCTCATTTAGAAAGTTGATGATTCTCAGATGATTTTCCACTTGCTTTCCTGCTCGATTGAGTTTCCCATAACGCTCAAAAGAATCACTCGCTGCCTGCAAATTCAGTGAAATAAGATTAGCAATGCCGCTGTTGTAAAGCGTATAGGCGTCATCGAATAAGGATATTTGTTCAAATACAGGATGAGTTTCCGTGTTCATGCTCGGTGGAAACCTTTACGAAGCCCCCTGCTTGCCGCAGAGGTCCGTTTCTAAGGAAAGATGGTGTGCTATGGCAGGCTGAAACGACCGTCTGCATCGGCCAGAGCGATATTGACCTCCAAAACCTCATAGCTGCCGTTCTTTTCCACATTAACCTTAATCTGGTTATCGGAAACATTGACGTATTTTCTGACTACGTCCAGCAGCTCTTTTTGCAGCAGGGGAAGGAAATCAAGCGAATGGCGGTTGAGCATATTACGCTCATGAGCAACGATTATCTGTAACCGCTCTTTGGCGATCGCCGCACTCTTGCGCTGTTTCAGGAAACTGAAATAATTTAAAATATTCATGTTAATTTCCAAATAAACGGGCAAAGAAGCCTTTTCTGTTTAGAAAACGGTGCGGACGTTCTTCACCGAGAAAGCGTGCAACTACATCCAGGTAGGCCTGCCCTGCATCGCTGTTTTTATCGAGGGAAACAGGAATTCCTGAATTGGATGCCTGAAGTACCGAAGGAGATTCGGGAATGATTCCCAGCAAAGGGATTGCCAAAATTTCCTGAATATCTTTGGCGCTCATCATGTCGCCGGTGTTTACCCGTTTAGGGAAGTAGCGGGTGACCAACAGATGCTCGCGTACAGGATCACCGCCATTTTCAGCCCGGCGGGTCTTACTGGAAAGGATACCGATGATCCGATCTGAATCACGTACAGATGACACTTCCGGATTGGTTACAATGATCGCTTCATCGGCGAAATACATGGCCATGATCGCCCCGTGCTCGATTCCGGCCGGTGAGTCGCAAACAATGTAGTCAAAACGCTCCTTCAGTTCGTCAAAAACCTTCTCAATCCCTTCCACAGTCAGGGAATCCTTATCCCGGGTCTGTGATGCGGGAAGAATAAAGAGCTCTTCAACGCGCTTGTCTTTGATTAATGCCTGGTTGAGATTTCCTTCTCCTTTGATGACATTGATGAAGTCATATACGACGCGGCGCTCACACCCCATGATCAAGTCAAGATTACGCAATCCGATGTCAAAATCGATTACGACAGTCCGATGCCCGCGTAAGGCAAGTCCTGTTGCCAGAGCGGCACTGGTCGTGGTTTTCCCCACGCCGCCTTTTCCTGATGTAACAACTATAATTCTAGCCAAGCGACTATCTCCTTAAGCAAAATGCAATTTTCAAAATCCAAATTCGTAAATCACAAAGCGTATTTGCTGTCTGAATCAAACGCCAGGGTGAAGAGAATCAAATTTCAAAAGGTTGGATCTTCAAACGATCATTTTCGAGAAAAATATGGACGGCTTTTCCCTTTACCTTAGCGTCAAAGTCTTCGTTAAGCTGATATTGACCGGCGATAGAAATCAACTCAGCATCGAAATATCGGCAAAAAATTCGGGCTTCGGTATATCCATGAACACCGGCAACTGCTCTTCCCCTCAATGCCCCGTAAACATGAATGTTTTTCCCTGCGATGATTTCCGCTCCGGGGTTTACTGTGGACAATACCACCAGATCGCCTTTAAGTGCCGCAACTTGTTGACCGGAGCGAACGGGAACTGCGACAATTTTATCCTTTATTGCCGGAGCTGTGGCCTCTTCCTGAGGCGGTTCGGTCTTGGAGGCGATGGGCTTCGTATCGGGCATAATTCCCAATGCAAGATCGAGCGCCATGTCCTGTTGCTGAGGATTGCCCCCCCTTACACCGACCGGTATCAAGCCGCTTTTTCTAGACAAGTCCACCAGATGCAACAAATCGACGGAATCATCATGGTTTTGTACCGCATGAAGGTCG
>MVQR01000168.1 GCA_002067815.1 Syntrophus sp. PtaB.Bin001
GAAGTTCGGGGAAGGGATTCCGCGGGAGTGCAGATTTCCTTCACACTGGACGGCCGGTCTTTCGAGAAAGCCTTCGCCTCTCTTCGGGAAAGTTTTCTTTATGATGATTTTATCCGGCGCAGTCAACCGGGCGACCTCCTCAGCGGGTCGATAGGGATTTCCGTTAAGTCCGGAAAGCTTAAGAAAAATCAATCGAATGAAACCACGGTTACCTTCACTTACAAGACCTCGGCCATCATCGGCGAACTGGGCCGCAATGTCCGGGAACTGAGAGAGGCCATCGCCAAAGACGCCCTTTTTCAAGCCTTCGCCCTGTTCCCAAGCGGCTTTGAAACCGCCTTTGCCCATACCCGCTGGGCATCCGTCGGGTCAATTACCGACGACAACTGCCACCCCGTAAACAATTACACACTGTCCGGCGGAAAGCCGGCAAAAGACGAAGAATTGCAGGCCGGGTGCAAATTCTATCCTCGTTACGGGAAGGGAAGCTGGTTTGTCTCAGTGGCCCTGAACGGAGACATCGACAATTATGCGGCCCTTCGTACCGCCCTGGAGGCGGGGGGGGAGATCATTCCCAGGGAAGTGACCACCGACACGAAAATAATTCCTCTGCAGATCGAGAAATACCTGCTGGACGGCCATGACCTGCAGGAGGCCTTTCGCCGGGCCGTCAACGACTTCGAAGGCTCCCACGCCATCGCCATGGTCAGTAATCTTGCTCCAGAGAAGGTTTTCCTTGCCCTCAAGGGCAGCGGCCAGACCATTTATGTGGGGCTTGCCCCGGATTCCTACATCTTCGCATCGGAATTGTATGGCCTCGTGGAGGGAACATCCCGTTTCGTGAAAATGGACGGGGAAAAGACATCGCCGGGATCAGACGGAGGGAGTTCCGGACAGATTTTCGTCCTCGACCAGAGCGGATCCAACGATCTTTCCGGAATTTCGGCTTTTTTTTACGATGGGACCCCTCTTTCCCTGACCGAACAGCAGGTGCAGCAGGCGGAAATCACCACACGGGATATCGACCGCGGGCTCTATCCCCACTATTTCCTGAAAGAGATTACCGAATCGTCGTTGTCCGTCAAGAAAACACTGCGGGGTAGGTACCGGATTCGTGAAGGAAAGGACGGCGGTAAGGAGGTTGTCTTCAATCTCGGAACAGATGTCCTCCCGGAACGGTTGAAGAAGGCTCTAATCGATGGAAGTATCCGCCGGATCCTGGTTATCGGCCATGGCACGGCGGCAGTTGCCGGTTCAGCCGTTGCGGACGCCCTGGAGCGCTATCTGAAAGGCGCCCCTCTGACCGTTGAAGCACGGATCGCCTCGGAACTCAGCGGCTTTTGTCTTCAGGACGACCTGAGCGATACGCTTGTCATACCCATCACCCAGTCGGGAACTACCACGGACACAAACCGGGCGGTTGCCATGGCCGCGGAGAGGGGGGCGACGATTGTCGCCATCGTCAACCGCCGGCAATCGGACATCACGTCGAAGGCGCACGGAGTCTTTTATACGAGCGACGGCCGGGACATCGAGATGTCCGTGGCTTCCACAAAGGCTTTCTACTCTCAGATCATTGCCGGCCATATCCTGGCCCTCTGTTTCGCCCAATTCCTTCGCACCCTGCCGGATGCGGCTATAGCCGGGGAACTGGCAATTCTGGAACAGGCCCCGGAGAAGATGGGGCAGGTTCTCTCCCGAAAAGAGGAAATCCAGCGGGCCGTAGAGCGCTTCGCCAAACGCAAAACATACTGGGCAGTCGTCGGCAGCGGACCGAACAAGGCAGCCGCTGATGAAATCCGCATCAAGCTCAGCGAACTTTGCTACAAAACCATCTCCACGGACATCGTGGAAAATAAGAAGCATATCGATCTGTCGGCAGAGCCTCTCATCATCGTCTGCGCCGCCGGCAGCCCCGAGGCCGTCGTGGGGGACATCGTCAAGGATGTGGCCATTTTCAAGGCCCACAAGGCGGCGGTCACGGTCTTTGCCGATGCCGATGAAGACCGCTTCGACGGTCTTGCCGATGCCGTTATCCGGATACCTCGTTCCCCTTCTCCTCTTCCCGTGATCCTGAATACCGTGGCCGGTCATCTCTGGGGTTATTACGCCGCCCTGAGCATCGATGAGGACGCCCTATTCCTGAAGAATTACCGCAGCCGGATCAATCGCACTATGGTGGAGCAGGACAAGCGCAATGCCTCTCTTTATGAACGAATCGCCGACCGGGATTTCCGCCAGCTGATCCGTGATTTTTCAACACAGTTTCATGAGCGCCGCAACTCGGGGGCATTTTCCTTTACGAGTGTCAAAACCGTCTCGGACATCGTACTCCTCCTGAAATACGTTGTCGGCAAGCTTCCGCTGGAAGATTACTGGACCGACTTCAAAAACGGCGGCGACCTGCTTTCGCCCATCGACCTCCTGGACGTTTCCCTGGGTCAGGCCATCGATGAACTTTCCCGCCCCGTCGATGCCATCCGCCATCAGGCTAAAACGGTTACGGTGGGAACAAGCCGCAAGGAAGAACCGCTAAGGGGAATTCTCTTCAATCTCCTGAAGGAACTGAACATCGACACCAAGATGCTGGTAGGCAAAACCGTTCCGGAACTCAATCGGATTCAGGAAGCCGTCGGCGAAATCCGGGGATACACCCTTTACGGCATAAACAATCTGGATGCGGACGGCAGGCCGGGAGATGAAGCGACCATCGCCATTATCAAAAGAGGCGGCATTTCCCTGGACATGAAATCCCGGGCGGAGACATCCAACAGGCTCATGGGAACGAAGAAAATCATGGCCCGTACCCGGAGGCTCTACATCGGACGGGGCAAGCTCGACGGTATGTCCATCATTATTCTTCCAGTACTGGGCGAAGGGAACGCGGTCCGGAATCTCCTTCTGATTCACGTGACCTTCAATGAAACCCTGCCGCTGAAAAAGAAGATTGACATTTTGGGCGTCAAGTATAATGACATCCGTAACCTGACCAACGAATACAACCTGCACTGGGAAGATTCATACCTAGAGAAGATTCCGCTGGAAATCCTTCTGGGTGAGGCGGCTGAAACACTTGTTGAAGATATCCGGAAGGAAATTTCAGAGCCGGAAAAGGAGAAGGAACTCTAATGAGAACCAAGTATATTTTCATTACAGGCGGCGTCCTGTCATCACTGGGGAAAGGACTGGCTGCGGCTTCCATCGCCGCGGTACTGGAATGTCGGGGGTTAAAGGTGACGAACCAGAAGCTTGACCCCTACATCAATGTCGACCCTGGAACGATGAGCCCCTTTCAGCACGGCGAGGTCTTTGTCACCGACGACGGCGCCGAAACCGATCTCGACCTGGGCCATTATGAACGCTTCACTTCCACACGCATGGGGAAAAGCAACAATCTGACGACGGGGCAGGTCTACTTCTCGGTCATCACCAAGGAACGGCGCGGAGACTATCTCGGCAAGACCGTTCAGGTCATCCCCCATATCACCAACGAGATTAAGGATTACATCCGCCAGTCATCGGAAGGCTTTGACGTCGCCCTGGTGGAAATCGGCGGAACGGTGGGCGACATCGAAAGCCTCCCCTTTCTGGAGGCCATCCGTCAGTTCCGCAACGAAGTGGGGAGACAGAACGCCATTTTCATTCACCTCACCTGGGTACCTTTCATCAAAACCGCCGGGGAGGTAAAGACCAAACCCACCCAGCACAGCGTCAAGGCCCTCCGGGAAATCGGCATCCAGCCGGACATCCTTCTGTGCCGAACGGAAGATTACCTGTCGGACGACATCAAGGCCAAGATCGCCCTGTTCTGCAATGTGGAGGAGGCCGCCGTCTTTACGGCCAAGGATGTGGGCTGCATTTACGAGGTACCGCTGATTTATCACCGGGAAGGGCTCGATCAGAAGATCGTCGATCTGCTCAACATCTGGACGGGACAGCCCCACCTGGAAGCCTGGGAAAATGTGGTGCAGAAGATCACCTCACCGTCCCACGAAGTCAACATCGCCATTGTAGGCAAGTATGTCAACCTCACCGATTCCTACAAAAGCCTCAACGAGGCCCTGGTGCACGGGGGCATCGGCAATGACTGCCAGGTCAATCTGCGTTTCGTGGATTCGGAGAAGATCGAGAAAAACGGCCTCAACCACCAGTTGGAAAATGTGGACGGCATCTTGGTTCCCGGCGGTTTCGGCAACCGGGGCATCGAAGGCATGATTCAGGTGGTCCGCTATGCCCGGGAAAACAAAGTGCCCTTCTTTGGCATCTGCCTGGGGATGCAAATGGCCGTCGTGGAATATGCCCGGCACGTCTGTTCAATGGAAAGGGCCAACAGTTCGGAATTCGATGAGAAAACTCCCTATCCGGTGATCGACCTGCTTCCCGAACAGAAAACAGTCCAGGACATGGGTGCTTCCATGCGGCTGGGTTCCTACCCCTGCCAGATTTCCAATGCCTCCCTGGCCTATGAGGCCTACGGCGAGTTGGAAATCGGGGAACGTCACCGTCACCGCTATGAATTCAACCGTGACTATCAGGAGAAGCTGGAATCCTGCGGCCTCCAAATCACTGGCCGTTCACCGGACGGACGGCTGGTCGAAATCGTGGAGATCAAAGACCACCCCTGGTTTCTCGGCTGCCAGTTCCATCCGGAATTCAAGTCACGGCCGACGGAACCTCACCCCCTGTTCCGCAAGTTTATTGAAGCCGCCCTGCAATATCGCACCAGGCGCGGAATGTCGGTCCCTGAAAACCCGGCACCCGACCGTAAGGGGAGAATCAAAAGGTAAATCCTACACTCCTGCTTCCTATTGTATATTGGAGAGCAGGCACTTGTCTGCACAAGGCCAGGCTCTGCCCTCTGAAGGGAATCGGCTGTTCCGGGATTTTTCAGCGCCGATCGTCATCATGCCGGTCACGATCACGCCGGTCGTAATCGTGTCTGCCATCCCCGCCTTTGAACCGGGTTTCCCTGGGATAGCGATCCCTCGGCAAATCATTCCAAGGTCCACTCCTCGATTTTGAGTAGGACCAGCGGTTGTCGTGGTAATAGTAATGATAACCGCCATGGTAGTAATAAGGATCAGTCAGTTCCACAATCGCAGGCAGAGGAGGCGCAATGACCACCCCGCCCCCGTGTCCCGGAACCACTACACAAGCCGCAAGTACTAATACCGCGAACACAAAGACAAAAAACATCAGCAGCTTTTTCATTTTCCCCTCCAGAGCTTCTTTGAAAAACGGTTGGTTCGATGTCATCGTTACGGCGCCTCCTGTAAGGATCTTTCAAACGTTCAGCTTCTTCAGCAGCCACGCCATGTTTTCTCCCAGCAGCTTCATCGTTCCAATGCCTTCCAGGTCCGATTCCACATCGCCCTTTTCCAGGCCGATCCCCATGTTCCAATAGTTGGAACCGGGAATGATCATCTGAGAAATCAGGAAAAAATTGTTCATCGTAGTG
>MVQR01000169.1 GCA_002067815.1 Syntrophus sp. PtaB.Bin001
TCCTCTCTCACCCAGGAAGTAATAGCAATCGGCAAGGCTCCGCATACTGTTCTCATACTGCGAGGCATCACCTTGTTTTTTTGATATCAGCCGGGAGAAAATGCCGGCTGCTTTATCATAACGACCGGCGGCAAATTCAGCCTTCGCCGATTCATATTCGGATTTAACCGGATTGATTTTATTAATATTGTTTTCAGAAACATTTTTCTCAATTTCTTTTATTGTCTTCGGCTCAGGCGAGGGTATCAACTTTTTTTCATCGGCACGGGGAACAGCGGTTTTTTTTAAGGTCATTTGCGATACATTTGACAATTCTTTGACACTTTGAGCCTTGATCATCGGCTGATCCGATTTACTCGGTGAAGGATTGATTTTTTTTGCCTTCACACTTGCTGAATCGGCCTTTTGTATTGCTTTCGCCTGAGATTTCTTTTTGCTCTCTACTGTGCTGCGACTTTGGAACGATGTTTGATTTTTTACCGCATATACCCGGTACCAAAACCCTTTTCCGGGAATCATAACCTTTTCATAAAACGCATCAATACCTCTTGATTTTAGAGAATTAACATTCTCTCTGGCGCCTTCCATACTTTGATATGAAGATACGTGCTTTACCTGTCGATCAAGACGAGCTGATTTTGCGAAACAACTACTAAGCTCAAATTGAACCATCCCAACTTGATAGAGAAAAAGGACAGTAAAGGCGATTGCACACTTACAGTAAAAAAAGGATAAGAATTTCATAATAGGCTCACGGCCGGAAAAGCTCATTTTCTAAACAAACAACACTTTCAAAGAATATTGAATCAGTGTTCCTGATTATTGCAACTTATTGGATTCATGTGGAAATTTATAATAGCCCGTCAAAAATACAAGCAATGGACATACCAAGTTAAAATTATCCACTTGAGATGAACCCTCCACATTTCTGCGAACCCATGTGCCCAAAAGATCTCAACGGAATATACTTTTTCTCTGTTCTCGAATCGTCAAGAAACTCGGCACTGCCGCAGAAAGTCGCTTATAGCACTTAAGCCACCGACATGGTTCACTATTTTCAGAATTACGCAAACAAAGGAATCGACGACTCCATCTAAAGGTAAACCTTCACTAACGTCAATTATCCGACATTCACATGAGGTTTACTCATTACCTTGGAGTGTCTATATTCAAGATTCGGAACAGCGGCCCTAACTTTTTGAATTTACTTGTCTGATCAACAATTCTTCCTGTCTATAAAATGGAAGTTCTCCCGGAAACATGATATAAGGCTTCATTATTTGAATGAATTTGTCTCAGAATTTCACGTAACTGATTAACTCCAAAGAGGATCAATGTCGAAAAAGCGTCTCATTCTAATTTCCCTATTGGGCATTTTCATTATCGCCGGTCTCTTGGTCTATTTAGGTCAACGGCAGAATCGTCAGCGTGAGCCTTATTATTCCGGAACGATCGAAGCCACGCAATCCCAACTGTCTTTTCAAACTGGCGGAAGGGTTGCAGCTGTATATGTTCGCGAAGGCAATGCAGTCGTGAAAAATCAGCTGCTTGCCGAGCTGGATACCTCCGAATGGACAGCCCGTAACAAGCAGGCCAAAGCGACACTGGAAAAAGCCGAAAACGACATAAAGCGGCTCGAGATAATGCTCACTTTCTATCGGCAATCTCTTCCCGAAGAAGTGACACGGGCGGAAGCAAATGTGAAGAGCCTGACAAACATTCTCATCGATGCTGAAAAAAACAACGCCCGCTACACTCAGCTTTTTCAAAGGGGCGTTGTTGCCGAAAAAGAACGGGATGCTGTCAAACTGAAATACGACAACGCCAAGGCAGGCCTGAAAGAAGGGCAAGCCGCACTCCAACAGTCAATCAGCGGGATGAAAAAGATCGATGCCACGCAGATGGAGCTGGAAGCTGCCCGGTCACAGGCAGAGGCAGCAAGGGCGGCATTTGAGCAGACGAAAATCCAAAGCGGCTATACATCTCTGAGTGCGCCTTTCGACGGCATAATTACAAGCAGGAATGTTGAACCGGGCGAAGTAGTCACCACGAGCCGAGAAGTGTTGACCCTCTCCGATCTGGCTACGGTGGACTTGAAGATCTTCGTAAGTGAGACTGAAATCGGGAAAGTCAAACCCGGCCAGCCGGTTGATGTCAAAGTCGACACATTTCCGAACAGGACCTTCAAGGGCAAAGTCTCCTTTATCTCCCCGGAAGGGGAATTCACCCCGAAAATCATTCAGACTTTCAAGGAACGGGTGAAGCTCGTTTATCTCGTGAAGATTACCATCCCCAATCCTGGTTATCTGCTCAAGCCCGGGATGCCCGCCGATGCCTGGCTGCGATAACGCTTTAATCCGGGTTGAAAAAGCATCTTTACGCTTTGGCGCCATCGAAGCCGTAAGAGAAGCGACTTTTTCCGTTCCGGCAGGCTCGATGTTCGGACTGGTCGGATCCGACGGAGCGGGAAAGACATCCTTACTCCGTATGATAGCCACTATGATAGAACCTTCCGCAGGATCGATAACCATTGACGGCCTAGACGTTTTCAATCGGAAGAAACAGATAAGGAATCTCATCGGTTACATGCCGCAGCAATTCGGCCTCTACACAGATCTGACCGTCGAAGAAAACCTCCAGTTTTTTATCGATGTCTACGGCATCAAGGGAAAAGAAGGGAAAAAGCGAAAGGAACGCTATCTCGGTTTTTCCCGCCTGCTTCCCTTTACCGGCCGTCCGGCAGGCAAACTTTCCGGCGGCATGAAACAAAAACTCGGTCTTGCCTGTGTTCTCGTACATGAACCTAAAGTGCTTATTCTTGATGAACCGACCAATGGAGTTGATCCGGTTTCCCGGAGGGAATTCTGGGACATGCTGAAGATCATGCAGCAAGAAGGGATGACGATACTCACCTCGACGGCCTACCTGGATGAAGGAGAAAAATGTGACCAGGTTGCCATCATGCACCGCGCTCAGATTCTGGAGATCGCCACTCCGGCACAGTTACGCTCACTTTTTTCCAGCCTTGAAGAGGCGGTAATCGCAAGGATTCAAGAAGTGGATAAGGAACTTCAGGATGAATCGTTCAAACGATAAGGCTATTATGGTGAAGAATCTGGAGAAACGCTTTGGTGCGTTTGTAGCTGTAGACCGAATTTCCTTTTCTGTCAGAAAAGGGGAAATCTTCGGTTTCCTCGGTCCTAATGGATCGGGAAAATCCACTACAATCCGAATGCTTTGCGGCATCCTTACTCCCACAGCAGGCGCAGGACAGGTAGCCGGCTATGACGTGGTTTCCCAGCCTGAAGCGGTCAAGCAGGCTATCGGCTATATGTCGCAGCGTTTCTCGCTCTATCAGGATCTCACCCCCTATGAAAACATCCGATTTTATCTTGGCGTCTACAATGTTCCGACTGAAAAATGGGAGGATCGGATTTCCTGGGTTCTTGATTTGACACGCCTGCAGGAAGTGCGGAATTCCTTGACCAAAACACTGCCGCCCGGTTGGCGACAGCGTCTGGCCCTGGGTTGCGCCCTGCTTCATCAGCCGGAGATTCTCTTTCTCGACGAACCCACTTCCGGCGTGGATCCTATTACAAGGAGACATTTCTGGGAATTCATCCGTGAACTCGCCATGGAAGGCATAACCATTTTTATCACCACGCACTATATGGACGAGGCCCGTAATTGCGAAAATATCGTCATGATCAACGAAGGTAGGATCGTCGCGGCGGACAGTCCGGAAAACATCATCAGCACTGTCTGTCCGGACAAAGCAGAAGCCACCCTGGACGATGCTTTTGTGGCTTTGATGACCGGTCAACCGGGAAAGGATGCTTGAGGCATTTTCTTCAGTCGTGAATGTAATAAGACAAGATAAATAGAAAAAGGAAAATGAATCCAAAATTTTTTTAAAGAATTGGAGGACGCTGTCATGAAAAAAACATTTCTGGTTTTATATCGGCCCGGTCCCTCATGGATTGAAGGAAAATCCATTTACGAACAACCTCTGGAAGCCCATGGCGGCTACGTGCAGAAGCTGTATCGAGAAGGAAAAGTCCGATCGGGCGGGCCTTTCTCGGACAGCACCGGCGGGGCCACACTTCTCGACTTGGAGGGCGGTGAGGCGGAAGCCCGTGATATCGCCGCAAATGATCCGGCAGTTGTCTCTGGAATATTTACGGCCGCGATCCACCCCTGGCATCTGATCCAGTGGGAAAATTATGGCAAAAAGTCATCATAATACCTACAAGCAGGTGTCGAAAGGGATATCGTTATGAAATCCTTCTGGCTCTGTTTTGTTCCCCTCTTTGTAGCCGTCGATGCCGTCGGCATCCTGCCTCTGTTCATGAGTCTCACGGAAGGCATGGATTTCCGGAAATTCCGGAGAATCATCTATCAGTCCATAATTACGGCCATCGCCGTGGCGCTGGTTTTTCTCGTTCTGGGTTCAGCCCTGATGAATCTCCTGGGAATCACCATCGCGGATTTCATGGTGGCAGGTGGCATCCTGCTTTTTGTAATCTCCTTAAACGACGTTTTGGCCACGGAAAAAGCGCAACAGCATACGGTGGATCCCGACAGCCTCGGTGCGGTACCGCTGGGCGTTCCCCTCATTTCCGGCCCTGCGGTTCTGACCACATCACTCCTACTGAATAATCAATACGGTTTTATACCAACGGCAGCAGCCCTCGTTCTCAACATCCTCCTTGCCGGAGGTGTTTTTTCATCGTCAAGGATTATTTATCGCTTTCTGGGCAAAACGGGGGCGAAGACAATTTCGAAAATCACGAGTCTCCTGCTGGCGGCCATTGCCGTGATGATCATTCGCCGGGGGCTGTCCAGCATCCTGGATATTGGAATCGTCGGATAGGAGGGCATTCTTGGATCCGAAAAAGGTCGAAGCGGTAGCACGCAAGGAAATTTACCACCTGCTCCGGGATATCCGCAGCCTCTATCTGGCCTTTGCCCTGCCGCTCCTGCTGATCCTTTTGTTCGGTTATGCCCTGAGCCTCGATGTCAACCACGTCAAAACGATTGTTGTCGATCAGAACGCAACTAGTGAAAGCCGCGACTTGGTTCGTCACTTGGATTCATCCTCCTATTTCGACGTCGTTGCCTTTTTGCAGGACACAAGGCAGGTCAACCGCTATCTGGACGAAGGGTTAGCCACACTGGCAGTCGTGATTCCGCCCGATTTCACTGAAAATATCCACAAGGATCGAGAGGCCCCCCTGCAGATCATTCTTGACGGCAGCGATCCAAATTTTGCCGGCATCTCGCGGGGATACATCAATGCATTCCTTGAAATCCGGAACCGCTCTTATCTTGACTCATATCTTAATCGTCAGGGGATAGAGCGCATAAATCCCCCCCTTGAAGGCCGGATTCGAGTCTGGTTTAACGAAGACCTGGAAAGCAGGAACTTCATTATTCCG
>MVQR01000170.1 GCA_002067815.1 Syntrophus sp. PtaB.Bin001
CCGATGGAATCAAACAATCCGGAAAGGACCACCTCCCGGACGAGCACGGGCTTGCGGTACCGGAGCTGAAGTTCTGGGGAAACCAGGCCGATTCTTTGGCGTATTTCCCAGATACTCTCGCCTTCGCCCCTCTTATGGCCGAAAAGGCTGACATCGTTGGCGTAGACCTGCAGATTGTCCCCGGTGATCAAGGACAAGAGGGTCGTTTTTCCCGAACCGTTGGGTCCGATTACGGCCCATTTTTCACCGCGCCGCACACTCCAGGTCAATCGGTCCAGGACAGTAATCTCTCCATAGGCAACGTGGACGTTTCGCATCTCCACCAGCAGGTCGGCAGGAGGCGTCATTCTGCTTACCACTTCAGGGATCTGCCTGGGAAGGGACGGCAGGGATAACGAACTTCCGGAAAAAGGCTTCATCGCCTCCGGCGTCATCACATCTTCACGCTTCCCTGCCTGAGCGACACGCCCCTCCCGAATGAGCAGGACATGGGAAATACCCGGAATAACCTCCTCCAGACGCTGGGTGATAAGAATTATTTGCACACCCTTCTTCATCAACGCCGCAATCGCCCTGGCAAGGGACTTCCGGCTTCCAGCATCCAATCCGGCAAAGGGCTCGTCAAGGATCAGGAGCTTCGGGTCGGATAACAGAGCACGGGTGATCAGGACTTTGCGAATCTCGCCGTTGGACAGGACCCGAACAGCCCGGTCAAGAAGGGCACGGACTCCCATAACGTCATCGAATTTTTCCCGGACGTTCCCACCTCCAGCATCGAGATTAAGCATCTCAGCAACTGTAAGCACATGGCCTTTGCCGCTGAAGGATCGCGCATCGTCCAAGCGTTCCTCGCGCAGCAGGATCTCTTCCTGGAGTTCAAAAGAAAGAAAGCCGATTCGCTGCCCCGCTGCCTCCGGAACGTGGCGGATCAGTTCGCCCCGGACGTACGGCACATCACCCTTGACGGCTCGTGCCAGAATCGATTTCCCCGAGCCGTTCGCCCCCAGGATCGCCCAGTTCTGCCCGGTCCGGATTTCCCAGCAAGTGTCAGGCAGGAGCAGGACATTCCCCTTGCGAAGCGTAACGCCCTTCATGGTAATGAGCGGTTTTCCCGTTTTTTCCGTTCTGTTCATTATCGGCAGGAAACACTACAAAAAACCCGCCGTTTCCGGCGGGCCTAAACTAATATTTTCAGGATTTCAAACCGTACTTCTTCAGTTTATACCGCAGCATCCTTTCACTTAGTCCCAGCATTTCCGCCGCCCGGGTCTGATGATCGCCTGTTTTCTCCATGGCGTCCTGGATCATCTGCTTTTCAAGATTTTCCATGGCGCTGCGCAGCTTTCCCTCTCCCTCTTCCGGCATTCCTCCCGGCGAGGCGACCATAACATCTTCACGGAACGGCAAATCCTCGAGAGAAAGCACCTCGTTCCGCGCAATAACCACAGCCCGTTCGATAATGTTTTCCAATTCCCGGACATTGCCCGGATAGTCGTATTTCATGAGAAGGTCCCTGGCTTCGCTGCTTATCCCCACGACGTTCTTGCCGTTTTCTGCGGCAAAACGCTCCAGGAAATGATCGATCAGGACGGGTATATCCTCCTTGCGCTCCCGAAGGGGAGGAATGGACATGACCACCACGTTCAACCGGTAATAGAGATCCTCCCGGAATTTTCCTTCCTTGACCATTCCTTCCAGATCACGGTTGGTGGCGCTGATGATCCGGACATCGGCGCGAATGTTCGCATTGCCCCCAACCCGCTGAAATTCGCGTTCCTGAAGGAAGCGGAGAAGCTTGACCTGAACAGGCATCGTCAATTCCCCGATTTCATCAAGAAAAAGCGTTCCGCCGTCGGCTTCCTCAAACCTTCCGATTCGCCGGGCCGTCGCGCCGGTAAAGGCTCCCTTCTCATGGCCGAAGAGTTCACTTTCGATGAGGCTTTCCGGAAGAGCGCCGCAGTTTACTGTAATGATGGGCTTTCCCGACCTGGGGCTGAGTTGATGAATGAGACGGGCCAGAAGTTCCTTTCCAGTACCGCTTTCCCCCTGAAGCAGCACGGTGGCGCGGCTGGAAGCGACCCGGGCGGCCATGCTGGTCAAGGCTGACATTTTCCGGCTGGCATAGATGATCGAATCCGTCGTAACCCCCTGATCTTTCAGCTGCCTGCGGAGGATTTCATTCTCTCTAATGAGCGTCCGCCGTTCGGAAACGCGATCTACCAGCAGGAGCAGTTCGTCGAATTCAAGGGGCTTGGTGATGTAATCAACGGCTCCGGCCTTCATGGCATCGACGGCGGTTTCAATAGTTCCGTAAGCGGTAATGATAACCACATCGGTTTCCGGATTGAGCCTTTTGACTTCCTGAAGGACCTGCATGCCGTCCATGCCGGGCATCTTGTAATCAAGCAGAACCAGATCAAAGGCCCTGTTAGCAACCAACTGAACCGCATCTTCTCCACTGGCCGCTTCCGCCACATTGTGGCCTTCCTTGATGAGGAAATCGCGAAGCATCTCCCGCTGCGATTGGCCGTCTTCAACGACGAGGATATTGAGATTATTCATGGCAAACTATAATTTAAACTCTAATATTATGAGGATTATCTTTTTTCTTTTCCGAAGGAAGAACAACCTCAAAGGTCGTGCCTACCTTTTCCCGGCTTAAAACCCGGATTTCCCCGCCATGACCGCGGACGATCTCATGCGCGAGGGACAGCCCCAACCCGAGCCCTTTCTGCTTGGTCGTGTATTCAGGATTGAAAATTTTTTCCACTTCTTCCGCCGTCATCCCGCAACCGGTATCAGAAATGCGGACGACCTTGGAATTACGGCCCTCGTTCCGCAGTGAAATCGTTATGGAACCTTCACCGGAGATTGACTCCATCGCATTTTTTACCAGATTGAACAGGGCCTGCTGAAGCTTGTCCACATCCATGGGAATAATCACAGGCTCGTTGCTCCACTCAGTCTTAAGTTCAATTCCCCGCGATTCGGCCTCCTCCCGGATCAGGTCGGTCATCTTCCGCAGAACCTCGGTGATCGGGTACTCGCGCATTTCCAGGCGGCGGCTTTTGGAAAAGGTCAGAAATTCCTCGATGATCCCGTTCAATCTTCTGATTTCATCCCGGATTACACCGGCCATGTTCTGGAATTCCGCAGCCTTTTCGGGATCAGCCGGCATGAATTCCCGTTTAAGCCTTTGACTGGCCATGCTGATGGCATTAAGGGGATTGCGGATTTCGTGGGCCACCCCGGCAGCCAGCTGGCCAAGTGAAGACAACCGCTCCGCTTTTTCCAGACGCCGCTCCATTTCAATTATCCCGGCCATATGCCGGTTCTGGTCGTGATAGAGAAGCCACATGGCAAGCAGTGCAACTATCACGGTGAATACCAGGGGAACGATCATGTTCCGACGGTTTTCGGAAAGCACCTTCTCCGCACTTTCCCAATTCAACCCGATCCGGGCAACCCCTTCCGCCCGCTCACTGATCTTGAAACCGGTCGTAATGTCAAGAATCGGTCGATCGTCGAGAACGATCTTCCTGGTTTCCACCGTCTGTTTTCCGGATTGCACATCTTTGAAAGCCAAGTCAATCTTCTTCCAGGAAGCGGGGAAATTACCCGTCTGCCCCAGCACCCTTCCCTCCCGGTCCATAATAACCAAATATACCAATTCCCGGCCTTCACCGAGTTTTTCCATCGCCTTTTCAACGGCAACCCTCATCCCCCAATAACGGAGCGCGTCCTTCTCCAAGGCGATCACTACCGTACCGCTGCCGTCTTTTCTTTGCAGAGCGACATAATTGATGTTCTGTTGATTCAGCAATGAAATAAGGTTGGCGCCGCTGGAAAACGGAGGATCTGCCGATCCTGGATTTTTTCCGCCTTCAGCCGATTGCGAAGGACGTCCCTGAAAGACAATTTTGCCCGTTTTGTCCATTACCGCTATCATCCAGAGACTTTCCCGCGCGGCAACTGCCTGAAGATATTCATTGTTTATCTGGTTTGCCTGCCATTTTTCATCGACATCCTGACCGATAACGGCGAGCGCGGAGGTCAGCCAGTTTTCCGGGGCGAATGTTTCTTTTTTCAGAGGGGTAAAAGCAGGTGCATTTTCTCGCTGGCTGGCCTGAATCAGATTTTTCAGGTTTTCTTCGGCTATTTTTCTCACAACACTGATCGTTGTCAGCCCCCGATTTTCCATGAATCCGGTGAGCGTCCTGTCGCTTCGTCGGCTGTCCATAATGCCCAGGAAAAGAAACAACCCGATAAAAACAACACAGACAATCGCTACGGAAATCGGCCTCAGAAAGGAACGCTCTCGACTGGACAGGGAGTCCTGCCAGATAATTTTTTCTTCGTTTTTCATTTCGGTTGCCTGTCTTTGCAGGATTTCAGAGGTTATCTTCCCGATTCATGCCAAGTTGCATTCAGAAGGTTAACAAGGCGGCAAGGAGGAGGCAATACAGTCGTATAGGTCATACGTCGAGGAGCCGACAACGAAGCCAAAGCGGTTAACCGTATGAATGCAACTTGGTATCAACCTCTGTTGCGAGCGATATCTTAGGTCTATCCATAAAAAAGTCAACATTTATAAATTTTCTTCATTGTGAAGAAAAAGCAAACCGACAAATTCGACAATATTGTCGAAGATGGACACAAAGAGACAAAAATTGCATCTAGTTGTATATATTAACCAATTAAGATTGCGACTTTCCCCGCCATCGACAATTATTGCCTCCGGCAAGGAGGGGATTTTCAGGCCACCCTGGGGATAGTTCAGCATTATATCAGCAATATCGTTCACTTATGCAAGAAACACAAGACTGGCACAATCAATGCTTCGTAAAGATTCAAAAGACGAAAATCCGGTTAATTCAAACGGGCAGAAGAAACCGGGTCACATAACGAAAGAAAATCCGAAATCGTCTTATCCTCCTGAACAGAAGGGGAGCCAAAACGGCTCCCCTTCTGTCGTTTAATCTCCAGTAAAAATCATAATCCTCATCGTTTTTCCAAATTAATTCCAATTGGACGGAACGCACACCTTGTGTTAAAGACTCGCAAACTCTTGGAGAACCTCGTGATCTCCGTCACAAGGAAATTTCATGGCAAAAAACAAGCTTGATCTCCTCGTCCGCGGCGGTCTCCTCTTGACTATGTCCGGGGAACCCGCCGTCATCGAGAACCCCGTTGTCGGCATTCGGGACGGAAAAATCACTTTCATCTCGCAGAAAGATCTTTTTCCGGAAAATACATATTTCGCTGAAAAAATCATTGATACTCACAACACTTTGATAATGCCCGGCTTGGTAAACACCCATACGCACCTCGCCATGACCTGTTTCCGGGGACTGGCGGACGATCTGCCCCTGATG
>MVQR01000171.1 GCA_002067815.1 Syntrophus sp. PtaB.Bin001
GGCTGCTGAGCATCCAGGCGCAAGTCGTTTTCTATTGCAGCGGTATTCAAATTATTCGGCATGAACACACTTTCGTTAATTTCGATTCAACTCTCCTGTGCCGTCGGCCCATTCCCATCACCACAAAAACCCCTTTGTGGATTCTTCCAACTCATTGTTTTTGACTTTGAGCTGATATTCGGGCTTGAGGGGAGCTTCAAGCATCAACTTCCAGTTCTGACCGGGATTTATGAAAAGGACATAGACCCCGATATCCGATTTATCGGGCTTGGTAATCTTTATTTTTTCCTTTTTCCCCGGCATCAGCATCTGCCAGGCCAGGAGGGTTTCATTTGGCGGATTGGCATAGACCATGTCGGAGATGCAGTCGTAATCGTCGATCTGAAATATAGTTCTGTTTACTTTGCGAAAAACGATATAAACCGGCCGCTCGTCGTTGATGCGCGAATCCGCGGCGATGTTGAAAAGGATCTGATCGTTTTTCACGGCGGATGATTTTCCGCACCCATACAAGCCTCCGATAAGGGGAAGCAAGAAAAGGAGCATCAATGAGCAGCTTGCACATCTTTCCAAAAAAGCCGTTTTTTGAAACTTCAGCATGAGAAGGTATCCTGGGTTCAAAGTCTACTGCTAAGCATCAGGTTCAGATATCTTTAATAAAGCCGATATCAGCGGGGCAGTTTGAAGACGGCCCACGGATCGTTCTGGATGTCGAATATTACATCAATCGATGAGCTGCCTTTTCCGCTTGTTGCGGGAGCAGTGATAGCCCATCGTACCGTTTTAAAGTCACCGGCTTTCTTGCCGTTGACGGCAGTGTAACAGCGACCGGCCGATTTTCCTTTATCGGAGCAGTCAGGCCTGTCGACAGCACCGGCGCCTTCCGCTTTTTGGAGAAGATGATAGAAACCCCAGTTGGAGGCTGGAACCTCGATTGTTCTTTTAATCTTTACGGATTTATCTTTAGTTGCAAATTCGACGCCCACAGCCGCCCAGTACTGGTTATGCCAATCAGCTTTAAGTTTTTTCCAGGAGGGTTTCTGATTAAAACCGAAGACGATGCAATCTCCCGCCTGAATATAGGAAAGCGATGCCATCGGCTCATTGGGAAGCGCCGCAGGCAGAGGTTTCGGCCTGACCATAAACTCAAGAGGGCGCTCCTTTCCTTCCTTATCCCACAGAACACTGGAAAGCTGCGTTACGGCATTGAGCGTCGGCAGCAGATTATTCGGAAGTTTCGGAACGTTGAAGGGACCGTTCCTCTTTTTCCACCGGCGTCCATCCTGCGTACAGAAGGGCGACAGCATTGCCTGGTAGGTCTGCCAGAAATGCCCGGTAGGATTTGTCGCGTTTCTTAACGCATCGACGGAAACATCTTCACCGGATGAAGCCGTAAAAGGAAATTTCGTATACAAAGGCTGGATGTCTGCCTGCCAGAGTTCCGTCCAGATTTTGCCTACTTCCGTTTCAACTTCCGCCGCCCCCAGAAAATAAGCCTGCCAGACCGGAGCAAGGAAAATATCCTGCCATCGGCGAGGCACTGCGACACTGTCGAGCCATTGCCTCACCAGATTCAAATAGGAATCCTTCTCGTTATTGAAAATTGCGAAGCTGATCCGGGCAAGGGGAGTCAACCGGTTTTTAAATTGGGGGTAAGACTCCTCTTTTTCCTTTTTGGCGACGGGCTCCTGCTGTTCCTGTATGTCCGCCAGCATTTGTTCCAACAGCGCCTTATATTTATCAATTTCCGGGAACGCCCCCTTCTGGTCGCCCATAAGATGCTTGATAAAATCAAATTCGGCCATATTCAGCACAAAGGCCTGCAGATATTCGTTATTTCCGGGATCAATATTGGTATTGTCCTTGATGGTTGCCAGAACCTCCCGTAAGGGCGAAGAAGGCAGCACCATCTGACTTAATACGAAGCGCAACGCTCCCGGAGACCCGGCCTTTATATCGAATTCCATGTAGTATTTCCGGTATGCTTGAGCGTAGCGGCGGCCGTAGATGTCAACCTCCTTGAACAGGAAGTTCGAAAAATATGCCTTGTCTTGCGGAGCGATGGGCAAACTGTTGATGACCGTCGGCAGCGTCGTCAATATCGGTCTTACCCTTTTTTCTATGGCCTCCTTAGTGAATCTGCCGTCTATTCTGGCATGACCGAGAAACATGAACTGACCGTCATTGGAGGAGTTCATGACCAGATCGTTGAATTCCTTATCCGACGGAAAGAAAAGCATTCCATCTAAATGCTTGTAATGGTTTACAAAATCTCTCAAGAACAGGGCTATTCTGCTGCGATTGAGAAGATCGTCCCATTGTTGCGGGCTGAAATTAAATTCCTTACCGTTGAACAGAAAATGGAACTGCGACTGTTCAACCGGCGTGCTTTTGTAATCGAGCATGACCTTGAGATTTTCGAGCAGCCCGGTAAAGCCCAAACCATCGGTCACCTGCGGATAATTTACGCTGGAATTTTTTATGAACTTCAGAAAACCTTTAACCGGTTCCTGTCGAATTTCCGATTCTTTCGCCACAATCATTTCCAAATTGATTCCCGATGGAACTTCTTTGGTCAGCAGCCTGGCTATCTTTACGGTAAGATCGTAAAACTCCATCTGTTGAATCACTCCGATAAAGGAATCGGTATCCCTCTGCAATTTCTCCAGATCAGGACCGGACAGAAACGGCTGCTGGTACAGCCTGGAGATTTCCGTAAAATAAACCATCCAACTCTGCGGGTCGTCTAGAGTTCCTTTGGCTTGATGGAATGACAGTTTTCTCGAGTCAAGATAAACGTCGGAGGAGGACTCATTGTTGTTTGCATAATCCTCGATCATTATTTTCGGCAGGTTGAGGATCTGCGACCATGAAGCAAGGTTTTGTTGAATAAGCCGTCCCAGTTCGTTGTTTTTTGTCGCGTATATCAGGGCCAGTAGGTATATGACTCTATCCTGGGTATCCTCGATTTTTCCTCTATATTGCTGGTCGAGGCTGCTGATCGTGACCAGCTGGCCGAAAGCGACATGCGGCTTAGTCATCATTTCCGCGGAAAGCCGATCCAGTTCGGGAAGAAGATAGAATTTGCGCACGTATTCCATGAAGCGCCTGGTGATTTCCCTGTTAATTTCCGGAAAAAAATCAGGCAGGATTTTCATTAAAGGATGCTCCTGCCTGTATACCGATGGTAAAAGCTCATGCAGCTTTTGATCATACCGGAAAGGATGGGAGGCTTCCATTTTCGCCAGTTCACGGTTCCTTTCGGCAATCAGGGCACGCCCGTGAAAGTATGCGGTACATAAAAAGGCAAGTCCCGCTATCCCTATTGCCGCAGCAGCAACTCGGTGCTTGAAGTGCGGATCAATTTTCTTGATTTCCTGGGCGGTAAGTGAGGGGGCAAAGGGATTCAAAATCGGGGTTGCTTCCTCCGTCTGCGAAGTCAGATAGAAATTGGCAACTTCCGGTTCTAAAGACAGAGGATCAGGGTTTTGAAGGAATTTTACGAAAACGGAAAGATCCTGAAACAACTTGGGCGCCTGGCGCATGAATGTGACGGCCCTGAGATATTTGTCGGCAGGGAGTGTTTGCAGGGCGCGGGACAGATGCTCTTCATACGGCTCCAGGCATCCGGAAATGTCCGCGACATCAGTCCCCGAATGAAAGTCAAGCTTTAAGGGAATATTGCTCTGAGCGAGAAACCGGGAAAATTCAAGATAGCCTTCTACCTGGTCCATGTGAGTCAGGGCAATTCGCACTTTTATCGGTTTTTTGCAAATCTGCCCCAGCAGATTGATTTTCCCTCGAATGACCTGCGCTTTCTGTTTCAGATATTCGAGGTATTCAGGCTCATCTGTCTGAAGATCCATGCCGTTTAGGACGATTACCACGGTAGGATGCTTCCTCCTGAAAAGCGGCTTCCAGAGCTTCAGCAGGGCGCGGCGGGCATACTCCGATGTATCTTCAAGCAGAGCGGCGGGAATTTCCTGAACGAGAACCTTTGACCCAAGATATATCTGCAAAAGAGGATTTGTCGTATAGCTGGGATAGAACTGCCGCGCATGACCCTGCCAGTCCGTATAATTGTCGATCAGGGCGCTTTTCCCGGAGCCGGCTTCACCGAAGACGATAAAGTGTTCGTAGGCGACTATGTTCGGCCTGACCGTAAAGGGTATTTCTTTCAGGAATTCCTTCCATATCTTGGCCAGGCTCGAAGCGGGCATACCCTTCTGTTTGACTTTTTTTTCAACGGGTTTCGCCTGCTTGCCATCAGCATTCTTCCGTTTCCTTATAAAATAATAAACGAGGAGCGCGACAAGAACCAAAATACCCAGAACAACGACGGCAGCGATAATATACGGCAAGTTATCCACTGTGAGGAATTGCCGGATCATCTTGGGGAACAAATTCATAGAGCTATCCACCTTAATCTGCTAACGAACACAAATTCCATCGAAAAAGTCCCATCAAAAAAGGATCCCCGCCGCTTTCCGGCAGGCAGAAACCTGAAGCTATTTACTCAACATTTTCCTTCACTCCTATTACCAACTGATCTTCCTCCACCGTACAGCAGACGGTATCACCCGGCTTGATTTTTCCGGCGATGATATCCTCGGCAAGCGGATCCTGCAGGTGAGTCTGGATTACGCGGTTGAGAGGCCTTGCACCCATGAGCGGATTGAAGCCGAGATCGCCCAGTTTGACTAACGCCTCGTCCGTAATTTCCAGCTGAATGTCTTTTTCCTGCAATAATTTTGCAAGGCGCTTTAGCTGTATTTCGGCTATGGTCTTCATGCCTTCGATCGTCAATTGCTTGAAGACGAGAATGTCATCAAGGCGGTTAAGAAATTCCGGGCGAAAATGAGACCGCACGGCTTTCATTATTTCCGCGTTCATTTCCTGGATTTCTTCCTCCGTTTCGGCAGGCCGGATGCTCTCCGAGCCGAGGTTTGAAGTCATGAGCACGACGGTATTGGCAAAATTGACCGTCTGGCCCTGGCTGTCCGTCAGACGCCCGTCGTCAAGCAGTTGCAGGAAAAGGTTGAACACGTCCGCATGCCCTTTTTCGACTTCATCGAAAAGGATCACGCTGTAGGGCTTGCGGCGGACACTGTTTGTCAGAATGCCGCCTTCCTCGTAGCCGACATAGCCGGGAGGTGCTCCGACCAACCGGGCCACGGAATGCTTTTCCATGAACTCGCTCATGTCGATTCTCGTAAGGGCGCGCTCATCGTCAAACATGAATTCCGCCAGGGTCTTGCAGACCTCCGTCTTGCCCACACCGGTGGGGCCAAGCATGAGGAAAGAGGCGATGGGACGGTTCGGGTTCTGCACCCCGGCTCTCGAACGCCGGATGGCCTTGGAGATGGTGGT
>MVQR01000172.1 GCA_002067815.1 Syntrophus sp. PtaB.Bin001
AAAGACTTCATCTACGGAAAGAACGGTAGGAATGTATTTCTCGGTTTTTGGAGAATGCACTACATCCAATGGATTGTTCCTGATTTCGCCGTGATGCAACAAATATTTGAAAAAAGATCTTAAAGAGGAAAGTTTTCGGGCAACAGTTACTTTTTTAACCCTGCTTCGATAAAGGGCTCCCAGATAAGATCTCACCATCAAATAATCAACATGGGGCCATGGATTTTCTTTGGAATTTTCCGTGAAACAAGAATTTTCTTCGAGATATGTCCTGAATTGGTTCAAGTCTTTTAAGTAATTCTTTCTTGTATGTATTGAAAGGTTTCTCTCCAAATTCATATATTGATCGAAACCTCTGATTAATTCATCCATTCACCGCACCTGCCAGAGAGCACATCTCATCTTCTCCTGAAAGGAAGTATTATAATCATTCAATTAACGGAAAAAATGAATGATCGATCGGTACAGTATATTAAAACAAGACCAACCAAAGGATTAGATAAAAAAGGATATGGGCGAGTTATTACCCACCCATACAATTTCCTTTCTGTGTTAATATCTACAGATATTTAGCGCCTACATCTTGTATTTGCCGAAATCATCATTTGATAAATTTTCCAGAAATTCTTTCATCTTTTCCTGCTTTAGTTCGTCAACGTCGCCGGCATTAGGGCCGAAATCAATGTTCCTGGCTTTCTCAATCACCTTATCATGAACAAAGATAGGCGCATTAGCCCGTAAAGCTAACGCTATGGCGTCACTAGGTCTGGCATCGACGATATAATTATGATCACCTTTTTTGAGAATTATATTGGCATAGAATGTATTGTTTCTTACATCGTTGATTTCTACACGCGCTACCTCCGCGTCTAAAATAACCAGCACATCGCGCAGCAGATCATGAGTCATTGGTCTGGAAAATTTTATTTTTTCCAGTTCCGTGGCGATCGCACTGGCTTCAAATATGCCGATCCATATCGGTATGGCTTTTTTCTCTTGAAAATCCTTTAAAATAACAATCGGCGTATTTGTAATCGGATCAATCGTCAGCCCGGAAACTTTCATTTCGATTTGCATGAGTTTACCTCCTTCAGAGCATTTCTCCCCTCAGGGAATGCAAATAGGCTTCTTTAATGAACACGGGTACGATCTCTCCAACCAGCTCGATACTGCCGCCGAAATTAACTATTTTGTTCGTACTTGTCCGTCCCATAACATCTTCCCGGCAATTTTTACTCAATCCCTCTACCAGGATTTTTTCCTGCCGCCCTACCATTGCCCTGTTTTTTTCTAATGTATGTTCTTCCTGAAGGGATTGTAAAACCCGAAGTCTTTCCAATTTAAGCGGCTCAGTTACTTTACCGCTCATGTTCAAGGCCGCAGTGCCTTCCCGCTCGGAATATTTAAAAGAAAAAAGACTATCAAATCTGATTTCATTCATCATGTCAATAGTTTCTTGAAAATCTCCATCAGTTTCTCCGGGAAAGCCAACAATTACATCCGAGGTAATGCTGATGTCCGGACATGATTTTCTTAATTTTTCAATTTTAGCAAGATATTCGGATCTTGTATATCCTCTGTTCATGAGAGCCAGGATGCGATCTGATCCCGACTGTACCGGCAAATGGATATGCTTGCACAACTTTTTCATCTCTGCAAAACTTGCAATAAGGGATTCGGAAATGTCCTTGGGATGAGATGTCGTAAAACGTATCCTCTCGATTCCTTCTATTTTTTCGATTTCATGCAGCAGATCGACAAATCCTGATTCACCACTTCTTTTTCGCGCATATGAATTAACATTTTGCCCAAGAAGAGTAATTTCTTTCACACCCTGATCCGAAAGATTGCTGATTTCATGCAAGATATCATCTATGTCTCGACTCTCTTCCCGTCCGCGAAGATAAGGTACGACGCAATAGGCGCAAAAATTATTGCATCCTTGCATGATCGTTACAAAAGCGGTCACCCTGCCTATCGGAGGCAATGCCAACAGCCCTATTGATTGCGTAGATTCATGTACGGTCGTTTCCACGATTTTTCTGCCGGTTCTTTCAATCTCGACAATTAATTCCGGCAGTTGATGAATATTGTGAGTACCAAAAACCAGATCGAGATCCGGCACTTTCGTAATTAGCCGTTCTCCCATTTGTTGGGCAAGACAACCACCAACGCCTATGATGAGGTTTTCGTTCTTTTCCTTGAGCCGCCGAAACCGTCCCAACTGACTGTTGACTTTCTGCGCAGCTTTTTCCCGAATGCTGCAAGTATTGAGTATTATCAAATCTGCCTGGTTTACATTTTTCGTGCAGACATACCCTTCTTTTTCCATCAATGCCACGATCTGCTCGGAATCATGAACATTCATCTGACATCCGATTGTTTGAACGTAAAGATACTTTTTATCCAATCCAGTTAATGATCCTAAAGATTTATTACCCTTTTCCATCATTAATATGCCACTTGAAGTTAGTCAACAAAATATTTATTTCAGATTAATTTAAGATTAGAATGTTTTTTTTGTCTGCAGTAAAAATTGATTAATTGGCGGGAAACGTATGGTACGCCCGGTAGGATTCGAACCTACGACCAACAGATTCGAAGTCTGCGACTCTATCCAGCTGAGCTACGGGCGCAAATTAATAATAATCCACACGTTTTTATTTATATGGGGTGAGTGAAGGGACTTGAACCCTCAACCTCCGGGGCCACAACCCGGCACTCTAACCATTTGAGCTACACCCACCATATTTTATTATATGGTACGCCAGCAGGGATTCGAACCCGGGACCTACGGATTAGAAGTCCGTTGCTCTATCCAGCTGAGCTACTGGCGCACTGAAAATTATGTACCTATGGTTTAGAAAGGTTGGTTTCTAAACTGCTTTTAACGTTTTGTCAAGGTCAAATGAACTATGAGATTAAATGTTTAATATCAAAATATTTGTTCGCGTCACCAAACAGAAAAGCACTTTTAGGATTAAGATAGTCTATATCTTAAAAAAGCATAAATACCAATCTTATTAAATTAGTGAAAAGACTTGACACGGTTATTTTATTCTATAAAAGATTTCGAACTTTTTGAATCAGATTTCAATCTATAATGACTTCTGCATCTTATAAAGAATGTTATATTGAATAATTGATTGGCTGTTCTATATAAAAAAGGTAAAATCCTTCGGCACTAAATAGATTCATGTAGTACATCTTTGTTATCATGGAAAATGACGAACTTTTATATTGGTTGGCTTTGAGGTTTGTAAACGGAGTCGGCAACCTGGGATTCAAAGCTTTATTGGAATCTCTCAATTCCCCTTATGATATATTTCAGGCATCATATCAGGAGCTTACCTCTGTTTCCGGAATTGGTCCCAAGACGGCATCGAACATTAAAGAGTTTAACGGATGGAAAAAGATCGAAAATGATCTGAAACTGATAAAACAGTTAAATATTGATTTGATCACTTGCAATGACAAATGTTATCCGGCGATTCTGAAAAATATTTTTGATTATCCCCCGATAATTTATGTAAAAGGGACTCTGGAAAACGATGACCTGAATATTGCAATAGTCGGATCGCGAATGGCAAGTACTTATGGAATATTTACAACTGAAAGACTTGCCCGGGAACTTGCTCTAAACGGTGTGACAGTGGTCAGTGGAATGGCCAGGGGTATTGATTCGGCAGCGCACAGAGGAGCATTATCCGGTAGAGGTAGGACGATCGCCGTTTTAGGTTGTGGACTTGATATAGTCTATCCAGCTGAAAATAAAAATCTTTTTGAAAAAATTGCTCGCAATGGGGCCGTCATCTCGGAGTTCGCATTAGGCACACCACCGAACGCTCCCAATTTCCCCATACGCAATCGAATAATAAGCGGTCTTTCTTTGGGTGTCGTTGTGGTTGAAGCGAATGAACGTAGCGGCTCTTTGATTACTGCAAGAATGGCCCTTGAACAGGGACGGGAAGTTTTCGCCGTTCCTGGCAATATCGATTCTCACGGTTCGCGCGGCAGCCACAAATTGATCAAAGAAGGGGCGAAATTGATTGAGAATGTTGATGACATCCTGGAAGAAATCATGCCGCAAATGGAACAGGAACAAAATGGTTGTCTCCCGGACGTACAAAAAATAAGTTCGGCTGTAATGAATGAGAATGCGCCGGCGGAGGTCCCTCCCCGCACTACCATTCCTAAGCTGATCAGTAATTTAAACAAAAATGAAGAAATCATCTATAATGTCCTGACGGCTGAACCAGTTAATATAGATTTGATAATTGAGAAATCAGGTTTAAACGTTAATGAAACATTGAATTGTCTTTTGAATCTGGAATTGCATGATGCCATTTTGCAGTTGCCAGGCAAGCTTTATAAACGCAAGGAGCCATAATGCCGGATTCCCTGATTATTGTAGAATCTCCCACAAAAGTAAAAACAATAAAAAAATATCTAGGAGCTGATTATGATGTTCTAGCTTCTAAAGGGCATGTTAAAGACCTGCCCAAAAACATCTTGGGCATTGATCCTCAAAACGAGTTTCAACCGACGTACAGTGTCATCGATGACAAAAAAAAGATTATCTCGGACTTAAAAAAGGCGGCAAAGAATGTAAACCGCATCTTTCTTGCTCCTGACCCAGATCGTGAAGGTGAGGCGATTGCCTGGCACATTGCGGAAGAAATAAAAGCAAAAAACAAAGAAATCTACCGCGTTTTATTTAACGATCTTACCAAAAACACGATTCTGGAGGCGCTCAGCCACCCCGGAGAACTGGATTTCAATAAATATGAAGCTCAACAGACAAGAAGAATTCTCGACCGCCTGGTTGGTTACCAAATAAGCCCACTTCTTTGGGACAAGGTTAAAAGGGGACTTAGTGCGGGGCGTGTACAATCCGTGGCGGTTCGCATGATCTGTGAACGGGAAGAAGAAATCAATAATTTCGTTCCTGAAGAGTATTGGAACATAACCGCGCATCTCCAAGGGGTCAACCCGCCTCCCTTTGAAGCCAGGCTTATAAAGATTAACGGCAAAAAGGCAAAAGTAACTAATAAGGCCCAGGCGGATGAAATTGTAACCCGTTTATCAGGCAATATAAGCTCCGGCAATAACGGTTCTCTCGACAAAGGCGCAAACTATTCCATTCCCCAATACACCGTCAGCAAACTGGAAAAGAAAGAAGTCAAAAAAGCATCCTTACCGCCCTTCACAACCAGCAAACTACAGCAGGAAGCATCCCGACTTCTACGGTTTTCTGCAAAAAAGACCATGATGACCGCCCAAAAGCTATATGAAGGGATCGAATTGGGGGAGGAGGGATCGGTCGGC
>MVQR01000173.1 GCA_002067815.1 Syntrophus sp. PtaB.Bin001
TTTTTTATTTATTTCACGTTTGGGTCTCCTTGCCCGGGTTTGTCGCCCGGGCTTTAGAGCCGAGAGGAGGAAAACATTGAGAAGGTACGAAACAGTAGTCATAACCCCGGCAAATCTTCCCGAAGAAGAAATGACGAGTTTGATCGATCGCTACAGTTCCATCATCACCGATCGAAAAGGCGCCGTCGTTAAGATCGACCGTTGGGGGGTAAGAAAACTGGCTTATGACATCAAGAAGCAATCAAGAGGAGCATATGTGCTCTATGATTTCGCCGCTACGAGCGATGTAGTGTTGGAACTGGAGCGAAATCTGAAGATCGACGACAGTATTCTGAAATTTATGACGGTCATGACCGATCCGGAGACAAATGCTGAAAAAATCATGAAGGAAATTTCGGCATTGGCGAAAAAAGAAACAGCCGAAGAAAAGTCTGAAGCTTCAGCAGAAGCCGCTCCGGAAGCACCGGTAAATGCTTCGTCGCCGCAATCCGGCGCAGCAGCGGGAAATAATGCGCCATCGGCCAAGACAGAAGAATAGAGGAGGAATATCCCATGACAATTGAAAAACGCAGCAGACCGTCAGGAGGACCCCGCAAGAAGTTTTTCCATCGACGGAAATATTGTAAGTTCTGTTCGGATTCAACCATCAAAATAGATTACAAAAGACCGGACATTCTCCACGATTATATTACGGAACGCGGAAAGATCATGCCCCGCCGCATTACCGGCAGCTGCGCCAAACATCAGAGGGCGTTGACCCAGGCCATTAAACGTGCTAGGACCATCGCTCTTTTGCCTTTTGTAGTCACGGAAGGCAGGTAATTAAATTGATTCTTTCCAAAGGGCATTTCTCATTTTTGAGAAATGCCCTTTATCTTAACGTTCTTTGTGCGGAACGGCAGTTTGGTGATGGGTTGTGCTGAATAGCGAAGGAAAAGGTTCGATCAACAGGGACTTTTTAGCGGGGATCATCATATCTTCGCTGCTGTTCATTTTTCCGGCGGCATTCCCGCGGTTGTCTTCCTTTTTGTTCTTTCTTTTGCCTCTGCCCATTATCTTTTATTATTCCAAACTGGGAAGAGCTCTTGGCATCGTCGTTGTTCTGACTACTCTGGTTGCCTCAGTATTCGCCTCAGCGTCGCTGGGTCGGACGGAAATTTCACCGCTTCTGTGTCTGCTAGGCTTTCTGGGCGTCATTATCGCCGAGGTTTTAAGAAAAAGATTATCAATCGAAAAAGCGATTCTGTCATCAATTGTCGCCCTGATGATACCCGGCTTGATCTTGATCTCCTTTTCTATTCTCAGGACGGGGGAAGCGCCCTGGCAGTCAGGCGAGGTCTATCTGGCCAACGCCATTCTGGAAAACGCCAAAACGTATTCCGAAATGGGCTTTCCACCGGAACAGGTTAATCAGATCAAAGACAATGCCAAGCAAATCGCCGCAACATTGATCAACATTCTTCCCGCTTTGGTTTTGGTAAATATCGCATTTTGCGTCTGGCTGAATCTGCTTGCAGCCAGGACGACATTTCACCGTCAGAGGCTGTATTTCCCTGATTTCGGGGACCTCTCCAGATGGAAATCGCCGGATAAGCTCGTCTGGCTGGTGATTGTGAGCGGGGGGATGCTGCTTATCCCCGATGAAAGAGTTTTTTATGCAGCGCTCAATGCACTGATCATTTGTTTTTTTATTTATTTGCTCCAGGGGCTGGCGATTATCAGCTTTTTCTTCAGGAAAAAGAACATCCCGGTCATCCTGAGAACCATATTTTACGTCTTGCTGGCTTTTCAGCCGATTTTTACTCTGCTGGTCATCGCCGTCGGTCTTTTTGATCTATGGCTTGACTTCAGAAAATTCAATGTCACGATGGACGGTTCCGCGGCTTGAGCATCGCTCTGTAACCGCGATGAACGCTTTTTTCAACAGGAGGGTTGATTCATGAAAGTCATTTTAAAAGAAAACGTCGAAGCGCTCGGAAAAGCGGGAGACATCCTGAAGGTTGCCGACGGTTATGCCCGTAATTTCTTAATTCCCAAAGGAATGGCCGCCGAAGCCAATGTGCGGAACATCAAAGCCTTGGAACATGATAAGAACAGTATTCTTCGAAAGGCCGAAAAAGAGAGGAAGCTGCATGAAAGCATGGCCGCAAGCCTTTCTGGCGTGATCTGCACCATAGCCAGACGGGTCGGCGAACAGGACAAGCTTTTCGGTTCGGTTACGGCAAAGGACATCGAAGAAGCGCTGCTTGCTCAGAATATCAAGATCGACAGGAAAACTCTCGTTCTTGACGAACCGATCAAGGCGATCGGCGAATTCCCCGTAGTCGTCAAACTGGGCGCCGGCGTTACGGCTGAAATCAAGGTCAACGTGGTGCCGGAACAGGCATAACGCAGCAGACAGGGGTGGCGATAATGAATGTCAACGACATCGACGTTTCACTTCATCGCATTCCGCCTCAAAACAGGGAAGCGGAGCAATCCATTCTGGGAGGAATTCTTCTGGAAAACGAGTCGCTGCACGGCGTTCTGGAAATCCTCCAAATCTCGGATTTCTACAGTGAAGCCCATCGCCGGATATTTTCCGCAGTTCTTGACCTTTACGATCGGAATGAGCCCTGCGATCTCATCACTTTAAGCAGCATTCTCAAAGATAAAAATCAACTCGACAACGTGGGAGGCATGGCTTACCTGGCCTCCCTCGTTGATAATGTACCTTCCGCTGCAAATATCACCTATTACGCCAAAATCGTTAAGGAAAAATCAGTTCTGCGGTCGCTGATCGGAACGGCGACGGAAATCCTTAACAAAAGTTACGATCCGGGCAACGAGGTTGAAGAGGTTCTTGATTCGGCCGAACAGTCTATTTTCGAGATATCCCAGCACAAGATAAAACCTGCCTTCTCTCCCATGCGGGACATAATCAAGGAAAGCTTCAAAACAATCGAGCAGCTTTATGAACGCAAGTCTCTGATCACGGGAGTTCCCACGGGATTTGAACGGATAGACGATCTGACTTCAGGTTTGCAGAATTCGGATCTGATTATTATTGCCGGAAGGCCAAGCATGGGAAAGACCGCCTTTGCCTTGAACATCGCATCCTTTGTCGCGCTTGATGCGGCCATTCCTGTAGCAGTCTTTTCTCTGGAAATGTCCAAGGAGCAACTGGCACTTCGTATGCTCGCCTCCGAGGCTAAAGTGGATTCCCAGCGCTTGCGAAAAGGCTTTCTGGGCGAAACAGACTGGCCCAAACTGGCTAATGCCGCCGGTCGGCTTGCCGATGCGCCCATCTTTATCGATGATACCCCGGCAATAACCGTTCTGGAAATGAAGGCCAAATCGAGGCGGCTCAAGGCCGAATCGGGGCTCGGGCTGATACTCTTGGATTATCTTCAGTTGATGCGCAGCGGAAACAGCAAGGAATCCCGTGAACAAGAAATCTCCGAAATCAGCCGTTCGCTCAAGGCCCTGGCTAAGGAGCTTCAAGTTCCCGTCGTGGCCCTTTCCCAGTTGAATCGGAAGGTTGAAGACCGCTCCGACCGCCGCCCGCAGATGGCGGATCTCAGGGAATCGGGCGCCATTGAACAGGATGCCGACGTAATTGCGTTTATTTATCGTGATGAGGTTTATAACAAGTCTGAAGACAATCCGGAAAAGGGCATTGCGGAAATCATCATCGGCAAGCAACGGAACGGCCCGACGGGCACCGTCAAACTTGCCTTCATGGAAAAATACACCTCGTTTGAAAATCTCGCCCGTCCTGATGACATGGCCTCTTAATTTCCCGCTTCCAACAGTTTTTGCTCCTCCCCCAGATAAGGCAGAGCAAGGCGAAGCTTCTTCAAGGCCTGCTTTTCTATCTGCCGCGCCCGTTCTCTTGTAATATTATAAAGATCTCCGATTTCCTGGAGGGTTTTGGGGTCATCAGCCATAACCCGATGTTTTATGATGTACATTTCCTTTTCGTTTAGAGCGGCTAATGCTCCGGTAATGTTTTTCTGGACCAATTCAGTTTCCTCTTTGCGAATCAGCGCGGACTCCTGATCCTCGCCTTCATAGGTCAGATAATCCATATGAGATGTTCCGCCTTCATCGCCGATGGCCATATCCAGAGACAAATCCCGATTGGACATGCGGACGTCCATTTCCTCGACTTCGTCTTCCCTGACCCCCAGAGAATCAGCTATCTCGCGGAATTCAGGATTTTTAAGAGATAGAGCCTGAATATCCTTCTTTGTCTTATTCAGTTTGAAAAATAGTTTCCTTTGCGCCTGAGTTGTCCCGATTTTTACCAGACTCCAGGTTTTGATAATATAATTCTGAATGTAAGCCCGAATCCACCACACCGCATAAGAAATCAACCGGTAGCCTTTATAGGGATCGAATTTCTTTACGGCATGCATAAGACCGATGTTTCCCTCTTGAATGAGATCGGCCAGTTTGACGCCATAATTTCGATATTCGTGAGCGATTTTGACAACAAACCGCAGGTTGGAAACCACCAACTTTTCAGCAGCTTCCATGTTTTGATTTTTTCTCCATTCAACGGCATACCGGAATTCCTCTTCGGCTGACAGGATGGGAAATCTGTTGATTTCCGAAATGTATTTTTCAAGGGTTCCGGCAAGTGCAGGCAGTTTCAACTTATAAGCCCCCTTTAGAAATTAATTTACACATAACATTCTTATTTATTGCGTTCAGATAGTCAAGACCTTTTCCCTTATCGATATTTAAGGTGAACAGGTTGACAGATATTCCTACCGTGTTTAATTTACTAACGAAATTAAGAATATTCAGGCATATGGCGTTGAGCTTGTTAAATTGCATTGTTCATCACGATATCCGTTAAGATGATACAAAGGAGGAATCATGCGTTTTGATAAATTTACATTAAAAGTACAGGAAGGGCTTCAGGAAGCACAGGCCCTGGCCGGCAATTACGGTCATCAGGGCATCGAAGTCGAACACCTTCTATCGGTACTTCTCGCCCAACCGGAAGGTATTGTGGGAAATATCCTGAAAAAGCTGGGGGCGGAACCGACGCAAATCGAAAAAGAAATCAAAAAGGCCTTGGAGCGGCTGCCTCGGATTCAGGGGGCGATACAGTCCTACATAACACCCAGACTGAACAAGATTTTGGATAACGCGACGGCGGAAGCGGCTCGTCTGAATGACGAGTATGTCAGCGCGGAACATGTATTGATCGCCATCGTCGATGAAAAAGAAGGAGAAGCTTCCCGCATTCTGCGTTCCGCCGGGGTTTCAAAGGACAGCATTTTCAAGGTCCTCGTTGAAATTCGAGG
>MVQR01000174.1 GCA_002067815.1 Syntrophus sp. PtaB.Bin001
GCAAAGATGGAAAAAGAACGGCCAAAATTCCTTGACGGTGCGAAAAGAAACGGCATTCCGGAACAAAAAGCACAGAAGATTTGGGAGCAAATGGAGACATTTGCAGAATACGGTTTCAATAAATCTCACAGCACGGCATACGCAATGGTTACATACCAGACGGCGTATCTGAAGGCTCACTATCCAGTCGAGTTTATGGCAGCCCTGCTGACAAGTGAAAAAGACAATCGGGAAAAGATAATCAAATACATTCACGTATGCAAGGAAATGGGGATAACTGTACTTCCGCCAGACATCAATGAATCTTTTCGAGATTTCAGTGTAACAGGCGATTACATACGTTTCGGGCTGGCAGCAATAAAAAATGTCGGAATCGGGGCGATCGAGGCAATTATATCGGCAAGAGAGAATTGCGGGATTTTTAGATCACTGGAAGATTTTTGCAGTCGCACGGATTTGAAAAAGATAAACAAGCGAGTTCTTGAAAGTTTAATAAAATGCGGAGCATTTGATTCGACGGGATACAAACGCCGACAATTGATGATGGAATATGAGGATATCATCGAAATATCGCAAAAACGTTTGCGTGATAAGGTAAGCAGGCAGGTCAGTTTTTTTGATGAACTGGAAGAAGGGGGAAAGTCAGAAAATAAAACGATTTCTAAAGCACCTTTACCTGATATCTCCGAATGGGATAATAAAGAACTACTGGCTTATGAAAAAGAATTTCTTGGATTTTATGTTACAGGTCATCCTCTTGAAGGTTATGCATCGAAAATAAGTATGGTAACCACTGGAGATTCTGTAAGCATTCTTGAAAAGAGAGACAAAGAACAAATATCGCTTGCAGGAATCGTAGCCGGAATAAGAGAAGTGTTCACAAAAAAGAAAGAAGTCATGGCATATGTGACACTCGAAGATCTAAAAGGCACGTGTGATGTTATTTTTTTCCCGGATACTTATAAAAAGATTTCCGGTATCCTACATGGGGAAGCGCCTGTTTTTGTAAAGGGATTTTTAGACGTTGCAGAAGAAAATGTTAAGGTAATTGCCGAGGACGCCACTCTTTTATCAGAAGCGGAATACAATCCATTCTCAAGCGTTCATTTCATGATCAAAAATACCGATTCAGACGGCGGCATAATCGATGCCCTTTTTTATTTGAATGAACGTCACAAGGGGACATATAATTCCTACATCCATTTGATTGATACATCGATTGAAACAACGATTTATCTTGGCGATAATGCAAAGTTCTCAATAAGCCAAGAATTGAAAAGTGAAGCAGATAGAATCCTTGGGGAAGGAGTAATGATTTTTATGTGATATGAAGTATTTTGAAAGGACATACCGTAATAAAATCGGAGTAAATAACCTTATATCGTTTTCTGTCTGTGAACAGCAGACTGACCTCTTTATTCAAGCAGACATGGACTTAAGCACGCAGGCAAGAGCTTCTGTTCATATTTACCGGAGTCATCTTAAAGATTATATAAAATCAAATCCTTCTTTCTTGACCTCCTTGCGACCCCTACCAAATGATCCTTTTGCACTCCCGATCGTAAGAACAATGCTGGAAGCCGCAATTTGCGCCAGAGTAGGTCCAATGGCCGCTGTTGCGGGTGCTATTGCCGAATATGTAGGAAGTGACCTTTCAGCTTTTTCAAAGAATTTAATTATCGAAAATGGCGGAGATATCTATTTGAAGACGACAAGAGAGCTGAATATAGCAATTTTTGCAGGTGAATCTCCACTAAGTTACAAAATAGCCCTGAAGATAAAACCAAATGACAAACCGATGGGCATATGCACCTCATCGGGAACAGTAGGCCATTCATTGAGTCTTGGTATAGCTGATGCGGTCTGTGTCAAGGCGTGGACTGCCTCGATAGCCGATGCTGCGGCAACGGCTATTGGAAACAGAGTTAAAAATAAAAGTGACATTAAAAAAGCATTGGAAGCCGGCAAAAACATAAAGGGTGTATTAGGAATATTGATTATTGTGGGAAATCAATTTGGGGTTATCGGAGATATGGAATTGACTTGAAGTTAGTTTACATAACATATCTTATAAGACGTATATAAATTTCAACTTATAATCCTTCCTCAGCAAGTGCCTTGATTAATTGTGTTTGTTTGTCAGATAGCTTTCTGGGAACGCTTACCGTAATTTTAATATACTGATCCCCTTTATTGCCTCCCTTTAAACCCTGGACTCCATAACCCTTCATCCTTATTTTTGTATTATTTTGAGTTCCGGGTGGAACTTTCACCCGCTTCACAGAACCGTCTAGCGTAGGGATCTCAATTGTTGTCCCTAATGCAGCCTGACTGAAATTAATTGTCTTTTCTATATAGATATCATTTCCTTCTCGTGAGAAAAGAGGATGTGGCATTACCGTAATATTTAAATAAAGATCTCCCGGCGATCCGCCTTTCATTCCGGGATTTCCCTTTCCTGCTAGTCTTAATTTCTTTCCAGTACTAATTCCTTTGGGGATTTTTATATTTATTTCATCAACCCTATCAGCCTTCTGAAGCGCAATTTTTTTCTCAGCGCCAAAAACTGATTCCTCAAGGGTGATAGAAAGATTATACTGAAGATCCTGACCTTTTTGAGGAACTTGGGTGTATTGAGACTGACCGCCAAAAAGGTCGGCAAAGGGATCAATGCCACCGCCATGTGTTGAGTATGAACGGGTTCTGCCTCCAGTCCGATAAGTACGGGCACCCCCAGAACCGTAGCCACCTAAACCACCAAATCCAAAATCGCGGAGAATCTGGTTAATATCGAAATTTCTGAAGATATCTTCCTGGGTGTATTTTTGGCTAAAGGTATCAGAGCCAAAGCTGTCATACTGCTTCCGTTTTTCCTCATCACTAAGTACGGCGTAAGCTTCACTGATTTTTTTAAACTTTTCTTCAGCTTCTTTATTGTTTGGATTTTTGTCCGGATGATATTTCAATGCAAGCTTCCGATAAGCCTTTTTTATCTCGTCTTTGCTAGCATTTTTTTCCAATCCGAGAATCTTGTAATAATCTTCAGCCATAACTTTAAGATCTAATATTATCTGTTATTAAATGATGATTTATAGATGTTAAAAAGAAATTAATACGAAATAAACGTACCCATTAATTTGACTTTGTCAATAGTTGCTAAGAAACAAGATTTTTTAGAAATTAGTTTTAAGATAGGATAGAAATTTTACGTTTTATTAATAAAGTAAATACCGGGTCTGTTGAATGTTCCAGGGACTTTTTGTAAAACTTTAGAGCTTCATTGCTATTTGCCATTGACTCATACATTCTTGCCATGTCCCGATAAATAAATTGTCTGAAATTCTTACCTGCCTCAATTTTTTCTGCTTCCTGCAAAGAGAGCAATGCATGTTTGTAGTCTTTCTTTAATTCATAACAATATGCCAATCCACTAAAGGAAAGGGCTTTAAATTCATTATTATCAGAAGCTTTCGAAATATAAGTATTATAGGATTTAATAGCCGCATCAATATCGTTTTTTTGGAAATAAAGATTTCCCAATCGATAGAAGCTCAATAGGGCTGCCTGACTTTGAGGATATTTTAAATTAAGATTTTGATAACTTTTTATCATCTCTTCATCTTTTGCTGAGACTGACAATTTGTCATTCGATGTAGCTATCTTTTTATATTGAATCCAAGCATTTTTTTCATAATAATAATTATACGAAAACCACGAAGTGATAATAAGCAGAACAATAACCAGTCCGGAGGTTGCTAAAATAACAACTCTCTTATTAAGATTGTAGAAATCTGTAAACTTGCTTAATAAAGCATTTAAAAAGTCAGGTTTGCTTAATTCTGCCTCCAATATTTTCTTAGTCATATTCTTCTCCCGGCTTATTCTTCAGATGGTGCATTTGCCTTAAGTATTTCTAGAATATTCTGCGGCAGGCGCACAATTTTCTTCTCTCGGTTAGTACAGGCGTGTACAGTGTAACCTTCAACGAAGGTATGTGCCTTATTTTCATCATCATAAAGTTTGTAATTAAATCTCAAACTCGCTCTATTTACATAAGCAATCTCTGTTTCAATAGTTATAACTTGGTCGTATACGGCAGGCGAAAGGTACTGGCAATACGCTTCACTAAGAGGAAGATTGAATCCCTGTTCTTCCATACGAGAATAAACTATACCGATTTCTCTGAGAAATTCCGAACGACCGATTTCAAACCATTTGATGTAATTGGTGTGATACACGATACCCATAGCATCTGTATCTGCATACATTACTCTTACTTTAGCAACGTTTTTCTTGGACAAAAGATTTCCATCCTCTCATACTTATATATTTTTCCATAAGATGGTGACCGGGTGATATAAATATCCCACTTTTTTTAGCGGATGATTCACTGAAAGATAATTTCAAAGTGAGATTTTCATCATTTTCAGATGAAAGAACGGCAAAAGGACTTGGACTAAGAGAATGAGTTCTAAGGCTGATCGGTGTGGGATGATCGCTTAGTACCATTATTCTGTATGATCCCAAATTCCTAATTCCCTCGACGATCGTTCCTACTACTTTTTCGTCGAAATCCTCAATCGAACGGACTTTACCATCGATATTACCCTCATGTCCCATTTCATCGGGAGCTTCAACGTGGATAAATATAAAATCCATAGTTTGCAATTCAGATAAGGCCTGCCTAGCTTTTCCCAAATAATTTGTATCAGTGTATCCAGTTGCACCATCAACGTGAATAATCTTAAGGCCGGCATATATTCCTATACCATTTAGTAAATCGACCGCAGAAATCATTCCCCCTTTTATGTGATATTGGTCAGTAAATTTGACAATTTTTGGCGCCCTTCCCTGCCCCCAAAGCCATATGGAGTTGGCAGGTTTTGCACCGGCTTCAATACGTTTTATGTTTACAGGGTGATTTTTCAAAACTTCCTGAGACCGTTTCATAAGATCTATTATTTCAGATGAACCTTCGCCGGTCGGCAGGTATTCATGAATAAGCTTGCCTATAATGTCGTGAGGCGGGGTAGTATTTAAATTGTATTTACCTTTACGCCATACCAATAAATGCCTGTAACTTACACCCGGAAAAAACTGGAAAGAATCGGAAGCAAGCTCGCTGTTAAGCGAACAGATGATTTCTTTCGATTCTTCAGTGCTAATATGTCCTGAGGTAAAATCATCCATAAGCTGGTTTTCCATTTGCGCGAGCGTTACCAGATTGCATCTGAATGCAACATCATCTGAGCTCAATTTCAAACCAATGCTTGCAGCTTCGAGAGGACC
>MVQR01000175.1 GCA_002067815.1 Syntrophus sp. PtaB.Bin001
GCTCAGTAGGATAGAGCGTTGGTCTCCGGAACCAAAGGCCGCGCGTTCGAATCGCGCATCGCCCACCAATAAAATCAAGGGGTTAGGTGAGAAGCTTAACCCCTTAATTTTTTCCGTGCTACCCTATTGCTACCCAAATTTTAAAATGACCCCTTAAACACAAAAAGCCGGACAAGATTTGATTCCTGTCCGGCTTCATTTCCCGTAAGTTTCCATATAGGATCAAGCCTGAGCTCCTTTATTTATTCTTCAGGGGCAAGAAAATACACAGCCCGAAGAGGCAGTTTCGCCTTATCCTCATCTGTGAGCCTGGGGTAAAACTCCTGCCAGAGAGTTATGAATCGTTCAAAATCGATGAGTTCCACATGTACGTGTGAACTTCTTGCTGCTGCCTTTGCGTCGCCGGTAAAACCGTTTGTTGAAACAAAGATTCCTACATCTCCGTCCTTCTGGAGCAGACCCATGAGCTCTCGAATTTCATTAACCGATGCCAAAGATTCACGGTGTTTGATTTGAACCTTGATGCGGGGGACTGTGGTGCCAAGGGGATCTTGATAAGCAACGACATCGATGCCGCCATCCTTGCCGCGCGGCGCCACAAAAGGAGTGTGATATCCCATGCCGCGAAGCAGTGCGGCGACAAGGTCCTGAACTTCATAAGGCGTTTTTGCTTCGACGTACTTTCTCAAGCCATCCAGGGCCATTTGCTCGACTTCTTCAAGAGTAATTTCCCGAGCCCTGGCTCCTTTCTCGATAATCGGCTCTTCCAGACTTTTTTCGTCGGCAACGGATTCGCCCATTTTTTTCTTCCAATCACGATAGGCCTTGGTGGCCGCTTCCAGCAGACCGCGTTCACCAAGGTCAAGGGCGGCCTCTCCTTCTTTCGTCAAGAACCATACCCCTTTCTTCTTAACCAGAAACCCTGCTTTGATGCAGTCGATAGAGAAGAAATGGAGTATGGAAGTCCAACGAACATATCCGGATTTCTCATATGTTTCTTGATCCCAGGAATCAAACTGCACAGTTTGTGGTATTCGCGCAATAACCTCCTTGCTCGGCAATTCACCTCCGGCATCCTTTAAAATTTTCAAGGCCGCATAGATGACCTTTGCGCCCAATGCGCGTGATCTGGATAAATCCCTGGATTTTGCCATTGTAAAGTTCCTTTGTTCATCGAAGTTGCTTTTATCAGGGTTCAGTGATTTCTAAATAGTATCGAATACTTGGTTATCGCTCATCTTGTTCGTCCCGCTGAATTTACCGTCCAAAATATCTTGACAACCTGAATATTGTGTGTAAACTAAAAACAAGCCTGATTAGGCTGGTGGCCCTTTACCTAAGGTTTTGGACCGTGGCAGCACCTCAGTCGCCGTTAAGACTGGGGTTTTTTATTTCTATCAGTCCACTTTCCCGCCGTATCTTTTTCAGGTAATTCTCATCCGAGGGGAAGGCAGTTATGAATTCGAGTAAATTTGGTTCTTTCCTCTCCTCAAGCACCACCACATATCGTTCCTCAACAACGATCAAGGCCCGTCGCTTTCTGAGTTTTCCTCTGCTATCCTGACGAAGTTGAACCCTTCGCTCGATTCTGCCCTTTGACGCCGCAAGGACCTCCTTAATCCAGAGAATGCAGCGAGCCCGTTTTTTCGAGAATGGGACATCATGACTGCCATCGCCGAAACGGTAATCTGTACTTTCAGAAAAGGCGTGCTCAAAAGTTCGGGGATTGAAAAGCACTCTATTTCCCATCCAGTCGAAGATTTCTATCTCTTTTCCATCGCTCGTCCTGACATAAGATTCGATGAATACTCGCCGATAGGCTTCTTTCAATTCTTCATCGGAAGGCGCCTTAAGACGTAGATATGGCCAGAGGTGTTCCGTCATATCATCGTCCGGTAAAGTGAAATATGTTGAATTTTTCCTCGCTTAACATCGTGGTCGTTTTTAGTGCCCGTAGTCCAACCACCTTGGCAAGGTCGCTGCAGAAATCCTGCTTGATTGCGCTCCCCTGTTTTTCGTTCCAGGCATAGCCTACCGCCCCGATCAACAAATCTGTCATCTGGATCAACGGTATCTGCCGCGAACTGACCGGTTCAAGGCATTCAATCTTTGCTTTTCCTGTTAACTTCCTTCGGAGTATGTCGCGCAGATCCATAAAGCGGCGCTGTGTCCTGTTCTGTTGCCAATCGAGGTATATGTGATAAACACATGCCGGTTTCAGCCAGTGGACAAGCATTTGATAGTAAAGTTTGTAAAAACCCAGTTCATTGTCTCCCTGGTTATACTGCTCATGATCCAGAATATTTCTGTCAACGACAAGGCAGCGGAAGGCCAGTTCCGACTCACAGCGGAAGAAATCCAGAAGCGCCCAGTAAAAATCACGCCTGCTGGGAGAAAGGGTTTTCCAGCCAAACTCCCGCCAGACGTCATGAATTTTCCTCATCCTATTGATCCGTTGCGTAAATTCTTCTTTCCGTTCCCGCGGGCAGGATAAGGCGCCGATGACCATGTACGGATCATCGGGATTGGATGTGTGGCGGCTTTTTTCGTCGCAATAGATGCTGATATGGGATAATTTTACAGAGGTCATCCGTTGTCGTTCCTTTTCTTTTTCCCCTCTACGATTTCAATCTCCTTCGTCGTCAAACCGTACAGTTCATAAACCAGCCGGTCAATTTCCGCTTCCAATCGAAGGACGTCAGGGTTGTCCGGGTCCGCAAGGATCTGCTGGACACGCTCGATGATGGGGGCTTTTTGGGCATCGGTGGCGAAAGGGATGGGGAGTTGCTCCATAAAAATGATGCGCATTTCCATGAATCCCCCTCTGACGGGCGGGCTGATCTGGCGGATGAAGAAATTTGTGACCTTGGAATTCAGTATGCCGAGCAGTGCGTGATCATCGGTTGGCAGTATGTAGGACTTGTCATTGCTGAAATGAGAAGCTTCGTCATAGATGAATTCTGGTACAGTTGTGAAGTGCCGCCACACCATTTTCGGTTTTTCAAACTCTTCAAAATACGCGATGTTGTCCTGGATCTCGAACCACTTATATGACCCCGGTTTCCGGCCTCGTTTGTCCTTGTCCGATTTTTTCGGCTCCAGGTCTTTCCGGAATTGTTCCAGATGACGCTTGATTGCCGGATACTGTTCGATGTCCGTTCCACGACGGGTAAATATCACATACAATCCCGCCCACTGGGCCTTCCATTTGCGGATGTCGCGGCCTCGCAACCAGGGCTTGATCAGCTCGGCGCTCCGTGGGTCTTCGGCGATGAGCCGCTGCCGGGTCGCCTCGTCGATGACGAAGGCCTCATTCAGACCGGTCTTGATGCCGTAGTAAAACTTTCCTTCCACGTACTCGCCGAGGGGCTTGCCGGCCTTTCTCAGTTTCTCCATCAAGGCCAGCACTTCCGGACGTTCCAACGTCCAGCCTTCGGGTTTCAAAGCGGAAACGGGCATGTCAAAACTGATCGCGGCCAGGGTTTTCTCCGGATTCTCCAGTTGGGCTGATTCCGTGAACGTGGCGGCCAGCGTTTTCGCATCGTCTTCCGGCTTGCTTTTTTCCACCAGGATAATGGAGGGGTAGGTGGTGGCATCGAAGATGGGCAGATCGCCGAAGTCGATAATGACTTTGGGCGTCGCTTGTCCGGTAAGGAGCATGCGGGTGTTTTTGCCGTAGCCGGCCCGCATGAACTTGTTGGGGGCGATAAAGCAGAGATGACCGCCGTCCCTCAGCAGTTCCAGACCGCGTTTGTAGAAATAGGTGTAGAGATCAGCCGTGCCGCAATAGAACTTCCCGAAGGTTTGTTTCAGCTGAGGCTTCAGGGATTTGATCGTCTCCTGCCGCACGTAGGGGGGATTGGCGATGACCAGGTCAAAACCTGGACTTCTCCGTCCGTTATGGCCGGGTTGCGGATGAAAAATCTCGCTGAAATAGACGGTGTAATCAAAATGTTCGTCGTTATGGGTCAACTGGCGGATCAAGGACTCGATCCCTGCTTTCTCCTCTTTCTTCTGCCGGGGATTAATCTCATCGAAATAGCGCTGCTTCAGGATTTCCAGTTCCGCAAAGAGGTGATCGTTGAGCAGATCCCTTTCCACCTTTGTGAGCGAATTGCCGCAGACGATCTTGTAATCCAGGTTGGGCAGGGGTTTGATGACCCGGAAGTCGTCTTCGTCAACCACCAGCGACAGCCAGAGGCGCAGCTTGGCGATGTCCACGGCGCCGCAGTCGATATCCACGCCATAGATGGATTCCTGGATGGCGTGGCGCTTGAAATTGTAAGGGGTGCGTTCGGGATTGTCCGGCAGATAGGTAGACAGGGTCTCCCGCGCCCGAACGATCTCATGAAGCATCCCCACCGGAAAGGCCCCGGAACCGATGGCCGGGTCACAGATTTTGATATCGGCCAATGCCTGATCGATCCGCTCAGCGTGATCACGGATCGATTTCGGCAGCTTCCAGGAATAGGTAGGGGTTTCGCGTCCCTTTTCGTCCACCTTCAGGTCATTTTCGATGCCGAACTGTCCCTGCCGGATCAATAGCCTGATATCTTCCCGGGGAATAGATTCCGGGTTGCATTTCACCATCAGCTCCATTCGACCGTCAGGTTTGGCGAGATCTCCCGGTCCGAACAATTCGATCTGCGGAAGGCCCAGGCGTTCATACCCTGCTGGACCGTTGTTCAGTGTGCTGTCGAGATAATGGATCAGGCTTTCCTGGCACATGTAGTGAACAATCTGGCGTGGCGTGTAATAGGCGCCTTTGGACTTTCGATCTCTGATCTCCAGTAGATTTTCAAAGACCTTGCCCAGCATCTCCGGATCGACGGCCACTTCCTTTTCCAGGGGTTCGTCCTCACGGACAGTGAAATTGTAAAGATCAAAGGTGTCGAAAATTTCGCCGAAGGTTTCGTTGCGGATGAGGATGTCCACCTCCTGCCAGTTGTAGCCGCCCACCGGTTCGAAAAGACCGCCGTTCAGGAAGGGGATCTTGCAGCGGAAGCGGCTGTAGTAGGATTCCTCTCCGCGGTCGGTGGCCAGGGCTTCATAGAAAAGCGGCTCCAGCAGGTCGTTGAAGAAGTTTTCATAGGGAACAATCTCACCGCGGTATAGCCGCTGCAGGAAGTCCTTTGGTCCGGCGCCCCACTCATTGAATTTTCCCTCTTCATCCTTGCCGACTCCCAGCCAGCCCTTTTTTTGGAGGAAGTAGAGAAAGACGATCTGACCCAGCAGTTTCTTGGCAAAATCTTCCGTCCGGATGTCTTTCGCCGCG
>MVQR01000176.1 GCA_002067815.1 Syntrophus sp. PtaB.Bin001
GGTGGAAAAAGGGAGAGAACATCGCCGTCGGCAAGGGCCGTCGCAAAGTCGGCATGACGGCCGTTGATGAATATCAAAGTCACCTCTTTTTCCGGAAGACCCAGTTCCCGGACGACGGCGCCGGCGGTCGTTTCGGAAGGAAAATCAGCAGTTTTTTCCTCGAAACGCCCTTTGCGTAAAGTGGCGAAGAGTTTGATGGTGATCAGCATGTTTATATAAAAAGCCCAAGAAAAATTATCCGGTAACAACCGTCAATTCCACTTCTTCATTTTCCGCCGGCCGGTTCCCGGACAAGAAAGTCCCGTACTCCAGAACTTCTCCATCAAACAGGATATCACCGCAGCCTTGCCGGAATTCATCCCTTTGTTCAGCCAGAAAATCCCGCAGCTCCGAAGATTTCACTATTATCCCTTTTTCGAGGAAAAGGGGACCCAGCTCTTCTATCAGGAGATTGAACAACTTGATCGTAATCAGCCCTTCCTCGATGGAGTTTTTTACCTTTCCCTCCCGATAGGTGATCGAATCCCGTAAGGAGGCATAGGGGCCGTCCCGGCGCAGGGTGGCCCCGGCCAGCCCCGGCATGGCCGAGGACAGGGCCAGGATCGCTCCTTCCCGGAGGAAGGCCGTTTCGATGGAATCCACTGTTTTACCGTCCAGAAAGATCGTGGCGATCCTTTCCTGCACATATTTAGGACTCAGAGCCAGATTGTCGCACAGAAAGGAACTGATGCTGACCCCCAGCCGCGCCTTGAAAGCGAAGCCTCTCTGCAGTATCCCTGAAAATTTCCCTATCAGGGAAGATTTTAAGGTCAACTGCAGATGGTTTCGCTCTTCACTTGCCGATCTTGGCGCATTTAAGGTCATTTGCCCCGGCCTTTATAATTACCAGTTGATTACCTTATCCAGTTCTTCGTCGGAAACATCGAAGACCACATTGTGCGGAGTCACGGGCTGGGATTTGAAATAATCCGGCAAACGATCCTGTTCTTCCGTCATCCCGGCCTTCCGATTGAACTCTTTTTCCATCTTGAGGACTTTCTTCCCCAGTTCCGTGACATCATCGGCGCTCAAAGAAAGTCCGTAAAAGGCGTTGAGCATATCCAGGAGCGCCTGGAAGGTCTCCGGCTGGTCCAGAACCGCGAAGGCGATAAACAGGCACATGCCCGTCGAATCGATGGCCGCCGTGGCAACCTGGAGGTTTCGGGAAAGCTCGATCTGGCCTTCCGCCTTCAAGGGATCCACATAACCGCCTACCTTGAGGATATTGGTGGCCGTGGCATAGCCTGCCGTATGGTCCGCGCCCATGGGGCTCGTGGCATAAGTGACGCCCAGTCCTTTGACGGCCCGGGGATCATAGGCCGGCATAGCCTGCCCTTTGACTACGGGAACCCTTTCCACACCGTAAATCTTGCCCGTGATCGCCGCACCGCTCCCAAGGATGCGGCCAAGGGGGGTACCCTTGCCGATTTCCTTTACGAGGCTGATTGCTCCATCGGCATCCCCGAATTTCAGCAACCCGGCATCCATGGCCACACCGATGGTGACGCCTATTTCAATGGTGTCCAGCCCGGTGTCATCGTCGAGAAAATCCATCATGGCGATTTTGTCCAGGTCGTCAATGCCGCAGTGTCCGCCGTGGGCCCAGACCGTTTCATATTCCGGCTGCTTGGTCAGGTAATGACCGTCCTTATCGACATAAGTCCCGGAGCAGCGAATGACGCAGCCGCGATGACAGCCGTGGGTGGCAAGCCCGCCCCGCTCGGTCTCCAAGGCGGCCGTCGTTTCTCCGCTTATCCTCGCCGCCCCGGCAAACCGGCCCTCCTTGAAATTGTAAGTGGGATAGGCGCCGGCTTCATTGAGGATGTTGGTCAGAACATTAGTTCCGTAAGCCGGCAAGGCTTGCCCGGTAACCCCGTGTTGTCGCAATCCCTCGGTAAATCTTTTGTTGGCCTCGTTGAATTTTTCCTTGTCTTTGGGTTCGCGGAACTTCATTCCGGAATCGTCCAGGACGATCACCTTGACCCCTTTGGAACCCATTACCGCTCCGACGCCCCCTCTGCCGGCATGCCGAGTGGGTCGCAGTTCCATATCGGTAAAGGCAATGGAGGAGGCCGCCAGTTTCATCTCACCGGCCGGTCCGATGGAAATGCAGGCGATCTTTTCGCCGAATTCAGCCTTCATCCTTTCCACAACGGCGTAGTTACCGAGCATCCGGAGACTGTTGTCGACGGAAATTTTTACTCCGTCCTTGTTGATAAAAATCTTGTAGAGATTATCTTCCAATGGTTTTCCCTCGAACACGATTCCGGCGTAGCCTAATCTTGCCAGAACCTGCGAAGGCTGCCCTCCGGAATTGGCCTCTTTGATCCCTCCGGTCAGGGGGCTTTTGCAGCCCACGGAGATCCTTCCCGACATGGCGGCCGCGGATCCGCTCAGGAGGCCGGGGGCGATGACAAGTTTGTTGGCGGCGCTCAAAGGATGGCAAGTCGGCGGCACTTCCTTTGAAACAATCGTTGATGTCAGAGACCGGCCTCCCAGCCCGGCATATGCGCCGACAGGTTCGGCGGCCGCTTTCGGTCCGCCTTCGGCGCCCATATCGATCCTTAAAATCTTGTCCATGAATGCACCTCCTGTTTTCGATAAAGAGATAACAACAGTCATGTCCCTTTCTCTGCCGCCCGATCTCCCCTGCCCGGAATCGGGATGCCTTCCCCCAGATCGATATTGCCCGGCAAAGGGAACGGACCTGTCTCCCTTTCGAGAATCGGCAGGTTCCAGCAATAAATCGTCCCTTTTCCCTTGCAGGCACCGGTCTGGATCGCCTTGATATAACCATTTTGGATTTTAAGAATAAAATTATCAAGTGTTAAGCTGATTTTTATCTTGAAATCGACCCGGCCCACCGGTTGGTCATCCACTCGTATTTCGATGTAGGGATTATGCTCGGAAGTTACGGTGTGCTCCGCCAGATGGACAAGATAAGTCGCCTCGGGGGGGTATTTTTTGCCGTCTGCATATTTGAGAATCTCCCGCCCCTTTATCCACGCCCCGGCCATAACTTCCGCCAGGTTTATATTCAGGATCTCGTTCAACTTCCCGGCTACCTCGCCATAGAGGTCGGCCCCGGAAACCTTTTTCAGGTTTCGATTGACCTTCTCCCTGATGGCCGCCATCTCGTCATGGAATTCGACGGCGATTCTTTTCTCCTGGGAAATATCTTTTTCATTGAAGGAAAAGAAATCCCGCAAGGTGACTTGGAAATCCTTCATGTCTCCCTCCTTTCGGCAAGGGTCAGCGGCCCTTCTACATCGAGTTCCTGACGGCCGCCGTCGAATATGGGCAGGAGTGAAACATGGCAGCTCAAAGGCCCCGGTTTCGCAAACTCCATTGCCTGAACTCCTTTATCGCTGTGAGGAACACAGTGCATCTCGGAAGGTCGAAGCGACTGTTGCCCGCGCTCCGTCGTTTTGCCCCGGGAACGTCCCCACAATTTATATACCCCCACAAACAGCCCTATTCCGGCGGCTATGATAATAATGGGCACCCAGGGCAGGCGTCTGCCTTGATCGGGACCGATCGGCCTGTCCGGATAGGTTACAGCCGGGCCGGGTGCGATCACATGGATATCTATTGAATTGCTCGTCAGTTCCTCGGTTTCACCGACAATCCTTACCATGGCGGAGAAATCGCCCCCTGTCTCATATATGTGTTCGAAGCGGCTCTCGTCTGTTCTAACCGGATCGGACCCGTCGCCGAAATCGAAGAGATACTCGAACGGAAACGGCGGGGTTGGATTGACAACAACGGTGAACTTCACCGCTTCACCCGCATTGACCTGTTGCCGGTCGGCAGACAGCCGGACCTGAATATCCCGCGGCGGAGGCGGCTCGGGAACAGCCACCCGGACGAGGACGCGGTTGCTGCCTACCGTTACATTTCGGATTTGGGCTCGATCGAGCATCTCTGCTCGAATCCCGCTCCGAATATGAATAACAGCCTTGACAGTCGCGTAATATCGGCCCTGTGATTCATAGGCATGTTCCATCGTACTGCCCCCGGAGACGGGGCCGGAACCGTCTCCGAAATCGAAGAGATATTCGACCGGAGCCTGTGGGTTTGGGGTAACGGCGGCGGTAAATGCCACCGGTTCGCCGGTATTTACCTGTTGCCGGTCAACGGACAGCCGGACCTGGAAATTCTGCGGAGGAGGCTCAGGTGCGACAACCAGGACGAGTACAGGATCGCTGCTTGCGGCAACGGTCTCCCTCGAAACGCTGCCGCGCGCCGCTGTCAAAGTCCTGTTGCGAGTCTGAACCACGGCCTTGACCGTTGCGGAATAAGTCCCTCGCACCGCATAGGCATGTTCTGCAGTGTTGCCGCCCCGAACGGGGCCGGAGCCGTCGCCGAAATCGAAGAGATACTCGACCGGAACCTGCGGGGTTGGATTGATGACGGCGGTAAAGGTCACCGGTTCACCGGTATTGACCTGCCGCTTGTTGACCAGCAGTTGTACCGTCGTCTGAGCCGACAGGACGGACGGGATCAAAAGAAGTACAATCAAAAAGGACAGTATCAACAAATGGCTGTCGATTTTCCCGGGAAACAATTTTTCAGTCTCTTTAAACAACATGCCCACGGAAATCTCCCCTCTTGTATCAGGTTGTACTAATTACGGTTCCGGATCAAAGATGACAGCAAGGCGGCCAGTCACAGGCGACGCAGGCATACACAGACGTATGTCGAGAAGCCGGTAACTAAGGCGGCGCTTTGATATGTAATCAAAATAACCGGATATCACCTGCCTTCCTCCTTATCTTTACTGTCGAACAGCTTATTAATTAGAAATGAGTGGGATCGTAATGAAGAATTGATGAAATTGTCAGCATTGAAAAAGCTCTTCGTTGAATTTTACACAAGTAATACGGAGAATTCAACATTACACCAGCTTAAATCATTAATGGATTTATGCCTTGACAGTTAAATCGTGGAAGAGTAGCTTGGAATAATCCTCTCCTAATTCTTTGTTTACTTACAAATTAACCCTTTTACCTAACTTGAAGGGAGAATTGTGCTAGTGAACTTCTGTAAGACTCCCCCATGAAAATTTAGGAAGCAGAAACTGACCGGCGTAAAGGAAAATCCTAATCGTTGTTTATTCAATAATTACCGCTTTTACTTATTCAGCATTAGAATCGAGGAAGAAGCAATGTGCAAAATATTCAAAATTACCTGCCTAATATTAACGACGCTTGCTTTTTTTAATAGC
>MVQR01000177.1 GCA_002067815.1 Syntrophus sp. PtaB.Bin001
AAAGGGGTTACTTGCGTAACCCCTTGATTTTGGTGAGCCCTGTCGGGATCGAACCGACAACCTACTGATTAAGAGTCAGTTGCTCTACCTGCTGAGCTAAGGGCCCTATGTTTAAGACTCAAAACTTAGACTATCAGAATATCAAGTACTTAAAAACACTCACATCGCTGACAGCCCGAGCTATATATAGATAATTATTTTCATTGTCAACAAAATAATTATATCAATTATACGTTGTAAATATTTTAGATTTACAATCACAATCAGGCAATCTGGTAAGTCTTTTAATGGAAATAATTATGTTGATGACGGCTCGGAGAAAAGACTTGAAGGCTATTTTCATAATTGCTAACATGCGACCGCAATCAGCTTAAAGGATATGTATGTATTATGCGTGCCGTTGTTCAGCGAGTGGATATGGCCAGAATCAACGTTAACAATCAACTTGTTGCAAGCATTTCAAAAGGGATGCTTATTTTTCTCGGTATCGAGCGAGGAGATGAATTTCGAGACGCTGATTACCTCGTGGACAAGGTAAGTAATCTAAGAATATTTGAAGATGAATCTGGAAAAATGAACAAATCTCTTCCGGAAGTTTCGGGTGAAATGCTTGTCGTTTCACAGTTTACTCTCTTCGGAGACTGCAGAAAAGGTAGAAGGCCGTCTTTCATATCTGCAGAAGAACCGGAGCAGTCAAAAAAGTTGTATTCATATTTTATACATGAAGTGTCAAAAAAGATATCCGTAGTCAAGACCGGAATATTTCAGGCGATGATGAAAGTCGAGTTGGTCAATGATGGTCCGGTAACTTTGCTGCTTGACAGCAGAAAGCTTTTTTAGAAAATTCTTTTGAAAGAGAGGAATTTTATGGAAACTAATGAAAAGAAGGATATTCCCTCCATCGATATTCGAATAGACAAAGATGGCGTCTGGTACTACAAAGGAAACGAAATGTTCCGGAAAGACATTGTTGCACTGTTTTATCAAGGGTTGGAAAGTGATGAAGCAGGGCGATACCTGGTCAAGAACGAAAAAGAGGCTTTTTATATCGACGTGGAGGATGTCCCTTATGCTGTAATATCTGTCGAATATAATACAAACAAAGAAGGAAATTCATTTTTCAATATAAAGCTGTCCGATGACAGTGTGGAGCAGTTGGATCTATCAACTTTGCGCATCGGTAAAGAAAATGTTCTTTATTGTTCAGTCAAAAAAAACGTTTTTGAAGCAAGGTTTACAAGGAAGAGTTATTACCAGCTTGCTGAATATATTCAACATGATACAGAAAAAGACACATATTTTCTAACCCTCAATGACCGTCTTTATGAAATTTCATCGAAATAACAGTATAAATTAGCTTAAACGCTAAGTTCTGCAACGTTATATCAAAAGTATATTCAACGGTTAACCATTGAGCTCAAAAATATAACTGCAATTATATAAAATCTATAAGTATTTCCAACCTGGAGGTTAAAATGTTAGACGACCATGTCAAGGAAGCTCTTACTTTTGATGATCTATTGCTTTTGCCGGCGGAATCCCAGATTCTTCCTCGCGATGCTGATGTTACGACGTGGCTTACAAATCGAATTGCACTTAAAATTCCTATTGTTTCAGCCGCGATGGATACGGTTACGGAGTCTGCTACGGCAATTTGTCTGGCACGTGAAGGGGGAATTGGTTTCATTCATAGGAATATGAGCATCGAAAGGCAAGTGCTCGAAGTCGATAAGGTCAAAAAATCAGAAAGTGGGATGATTGTAGATCCTATTACAATGGAGCCCGAGCAGAAAGTAGGCGAAGCTCTGGAATTAATGCACAGATATAAAATATCCGGAGTCCCTGTCGTTAAAAATAAGAAACTAGTAGGTATTCTGACAAACAGGGATCTTCGTTTTGAAGAGGATTTGGACCAACCAGTTTCAAATGTAATGACAAAGGAAAACCTGGTTACGGTATCAGCCAATATTTCTCTGGAGGAATCGAAAAAACTGCTTCATAAACACCGGATCGAAAAGCTTTTAGTTGTAGATGATGCCTATAATCTGAAGGGCCTGATAACGATCAAGGATATCGAAAAGATCAAAAAATATCCCAATGCCTGCAAAGATTCGCTAGGTAGACTGAGAGCGGGAGCCGCCGTCGGGATACTTGACAGAGAAGCCAGAGTGGATGCCTTGTTGAATGCCGGGGTTGATGTAATTCTTATTGATACGTCCCATGGACATTCCAAGGGGGTTATTGATGCGGTTAGAGATACAAAGATTAATTTTCCAAATTGCGAGCTGATAGCCGGAAACATTGCTACAGCTGAAGGAGCGGAAGCACTGATAAAGGCAGGCGTCGATGCCGTTAAAGTCGGAGTGGGACCGGGATCGATCTGTACAACCAGAATAATTGCCGGCGTCGGAGTGCCCCAAATAACAGCGATTGCAGATGCATACAAAGTATGCCTCCGCCATGATATTCCAATCATTGCGGACGGAGGTATCAAATTTTCCGGAGACATAGTTAAAGCTCTTGCCGCAGGTGCTCACTCTGTGATGATAGGTGGCCTTTTCGCCGGAACAGACGAAAGTCCTGGTGAGACAATACTATTTCAAGGGAGAAGCTACAAAGTCTATCGCGGAATGGGATCTCTTGAGGCGATGAAAATGGGAAGCAAAGACCGCTATTATCAGGATGATATGGAAAGTCATTTGAAACTAGTACCTGAGGGCATAGAAGGCAGAGTGCCATTTCGAGGCTCTCTGTCCGCCAGTATTCATCAGCTCAAAGGAGGACTTCTGGCAGGCATGGGATATGTGGGATGTCGAACAATTAAAGATCTTCGGGAAAAAGCTAAATTTACACGAATTACTTCTGCAGGACTCCGCGAAAGCCATGTACATGATGTTATCATCACAAAGGAATCACCAAATTATTGGCTTGATTAAAAGAGTGCCGACTTAGTTGTGGCAATGAAAGTATATATTTTTGCCTTTGAATTGTAAGATAAGTTAACACTTGAAATCATGACATATGTTCTTTTTTACGAAAGCTAAAATCTAATGCAGATTGAAACGTTTGTTCACCTCCATGTCCATACCCAATACAGCCTTCTTGACGGAACAATTCGATTGAAGGATTTGATTGCTAAAGCAAAGCAATTCAACATGCAGGCTGTTGCAATGACAGATCATGGCAATATGTTCGGCGCAATCGATTTTTATCAACTGGCCGTTAAGGAAGGAATAAAACCTATTATCGGCTGTGAGCTTTATATCGCACCCAAAAGCCGTTTTGAAAAATCAGGTGGCAGCATAAGTGATACTGCACGTCATCTCCTTGTATTGGCAAAAGATTGGCAGGGATATCAAAACCTGATGAAGCTTTCCTCGATGGGATATCTTGAAGGATTCTATTACCGCCCACGCATTGATAAAGAACTTCTGACAAAATATAGCGAAGGTTTAATTGGCTTAAGCGCCTGTCTGCACGGGGAGATAGCAGCTCTTATCTTAAAGGATAGGTTTAACGAAGCCGTAGAGGCAGCTGAAATATATAGGCAAATATTTGGCGAAGGTAATTTTTATCTAGAGATTATGGAAAATGGCTTGCCTGAACAGAGAAAGGCTAACGATGGATTACTTGAAATTTCAAAGCTTCTGGCGATCCCCCTTGTTGCGACAAATGACTGCCATTACCTAAACCGTGAAGATGCGGAATCACACGAAGTCCTATTATGCATTCAAACAGGAAAGACGCTGGATGATAAGGACCGGATGAAGTTCTCTACGGATTCTTTTTATGTGAGATCGCCGGATGAGATGAAGCAATTGTTTAACTATTGTCCGGATGCGGTTGAGAATACTAAGGATATTGCTGGTAGATGTAATGTATCCTTCGAGTTTGGCAAATTCTATCTTCCCAAGTTTGAGGTCAGCAGCGAAGAAACATTAGAGGACCGCTTGGAGAAAGTCGCAAAACTTGGATTGGCGGAACGCATGCCCCGTATTATCAGAGAACGAGGGGAGGATATTAGGGAAATATATGAAAAAAGATTAGCTGATGAACTACGAATTATCAAATCCATGGGATTTGCCGGCTACTTCCTTATTGTTTCAGATTTTGTTGCTTACGCAAAAAAGATGAATATTCCCGTCGGTCCTGGGCGCGGTTCGGCAGCAGGCAGTCTTGTCGCTTATGCTTTGACTATAACCGATATCGATCCAATCCGTTATGACCTCTTTTTTGAACGATTTCTCAACCCTGACAGAATCAGTATGCCGGATATCGATATTGATTTCTGTCCGGAAGGACGAAACGATATAATACGCTATGTAACGGAAAAGTATGGAGAAGATAAGGTATCGCAAATAATCACATTCGGAAAAATGCAGGCCAAGGGAGTTATTCGTGACGTAGGCAGGGCACTAAACATCCCCTATGGTGAAGTTGATGCCATAGCCAAACTCGTTCCTAATGTTCTGAACATCACTCTTGATGAAGCAATAGAAATGGAACCGCGTCTTCAAGAAGTTCAAAAACGTGACGAAAAAATTCGTAAATTATTGTCTCTTTCAAAATCTCTTGAAGGATTGAATCGTCATGCCTCTGTGCACGCAGCAGGAGTTGTTATTTCAGACGTGCCGCTTGTGGAAAGAGTTCCTTTGTATAAAAGTCCGAAAGATGATGTTACGACGCAATTTTCAATGAATGACCTTCAAGCCGCAGGGTTAACAAAATTCGATTTTTTGGGTTTAAAAACTCTTACAGTCATCAAGAATGCACTTCAATTCATCCTGCAAGGAAGGAAAATAGATATAGATTTAAAAAATCTTCCGCTTAACGATGAGGCTACCTTCAAATTACTCAGCAAAGGCGAGACGGACGGCGTATTTCAGTTAGAAAGTGAAGGAATGAAAGATATTCTCGTCCGCATGAAGCCTGATTGCATTGAAGATCTAATAGCACTTATAGCCCTGTATCGACCAGGTCCTATGAAAATGGTTCCGGAATTCATAGACAGAAAACAGGGCAAAACTCCAATAGTTTATGAAGATCAAAAATTGGCTGATATCCTGAAGGAGACTTATGGAGTTATCCTATATCAGGAGCAGGTCATGCAGATTGCAAGCGTTATTGGGCAGTATTCCATGTCAGAAGCGGATACGCTCAGGAAGGTTATGAGCAAAAAAGATTCAGCAAAGATGGAAAAAGAACGGCCAAAATTCCTTGACGGTGCGAAAAGAAACGGCATTCCGGAACAAAAAGCACAG
>MVQR01000178.1 GCA_002067815.1 Syntrophus sp. PtaB.Bin001
AAGATAAATCCTCCACAGAGCAAAAGAAACAGGAGCTGGCCGGACATGCTAAATCCGTTTATGATTATGACAGTACTCTTGCAGGAAATTTGATTTCTGATATTTACGCAAATTTCTCGTCAGTATCCGAGGTTTACCAACAAAACAAAGATAATAAAACGCCGGCAGATATCGGGAAAAAGACGTTGAATGTCGCTATAAGTGAATTTGAAAAAAGCCTTGGCATTAAACTTTCCCGTGATGAATTAACTTTTCTTTCTCGGCATAACTTTTCACAGGGTATTGCTGAGAAAATTGTGCAATTAATTGATAATCTTTATAAAAATGTTATTGTTGTCAATTCAAATTTAACAGCAAACGATTTTTCTGATGGAATTATAATAAGAGATTTGAAAACTCAGTCTGAGAACGAAAAGAAGGATTTCTCAACGATATTGCCCTTTGATAAGATCACTGATTACTTAAATAAAGAAGAATTATCTATTCTTCAGGGAATGAATGAAGATGTTCGAAGAAATGCGGTTTCGCTAGCAATAAAGTTAATTAAACCAAATTTGACTTTTAATAAAAATGCCACTGAAAAAAAGAAGCAAGAAATTTTAGCGAGTGTAAAACCTGTTTTTTCTCTCGTTAAAAAAAATGAGATGATTGTCCGAGAAGGTCAGAAAATCTCGGAAATAGACCGGGAAAAACTGGAATCATTTTACAGAAAAAAGGGACAGGCTTCCTTTTCAAATTTATCCACTGTTTTAGGAATATTCTTGAGTGTAGTTTTGCTTGGCTTGGTCCTTTATTACTGGAGGACTAGAAACTGGCCCAAAAAGCACGATCGGAGCAATGTTGATTCATTATTCCTGAGTACTGCAGCTGTTTTTCAAATATTTCTCGTGAAAGCAGGGATTTTTTTGTCTGATGCTATTAATCGGGCATTTCCTTATTTATCGGTGGAAGCATGTTTCTATGCCATACCTTTTGCCACTGCTGCAATGCTGGTGGCTGTATTGACAAATCGAAATATGGCTTTAGTTTTGAGCATTTTTATTTCTTTTATTATTTCATTCCTCTTTGAAAATGATGTTAAAATGAGTTTGTTTTGTTTCCTTGGCAGTGTAGCTTCTTCATACCATGTTGTCACTTGCCGTCAGCGTTCTGCATTTTTTAATGCAGGTCTTTTTCTGGGATTATTCAATGTTGCGGTAATTTTTTGTTTAGGCCTGATTGCAAAGGAAATCTTTTCAATTGAACTCTTAATTCGATTGGCCATGGGAATGGCTGGCGGTTTGGTATCCGGCATTTTGGTTGCCGGCTTGACTCCGCTTTTCGAGACTATTTTTAAATATACAACAGATATAAAACTATTGGAATTGGCCAATCTTAATCAACCCATCTTTCAAAGAATGATGATGGAAGCGCCGGGAACCTATCATCATAGTGTCGTTGTAGCTTCACTCGTCGAGGCTGCAGCCGAAGCAATCGGCGCCAATCCCTTACTGGCTAAAGTCAGCGCTTACTATCACGATATCGGGAAACTAAAAAAACCTTTATATTTTATCGAAAATCAGAGAAATGGTGAAAACAAGCATGACAAGTTGTCACCTAAAATGAGCAGCCTTGTCATAATTTCGCATGTCAAAGATGGATGTGAGATTGCGCAGCAGGCAAAACTTGGGAAAGAAATAACAAACATCATAAGAGAACATCATGGTACTGGGCTGGTCAGCTTTTTCTATGAAAAGGCAAAGAAAGATAAAGATTCTTCAATAAGTTCATTGCCGGAAACCGATTTTCGCTATCCTGGTCCAAAACCGCAGACAAAGGAGGCTGGACTTGTTCTATTGGGAGATGTACTTGAAGCTTCTTCAAGGGCATTATCGAACCCGACGCCGGCAAGGATTACAAGCCTAGTTCGCGACCGGATTGAAAAGATTTTCACAGATGGTCAGTTGGATGAGTGTGAACTTACGATGCGCGACTTAAGTAAAATTGCAGAAATATTTACAAGAATACTTAATGGTATTTTTCATCATCGAATCGATTATCCAGAACATGCTAATCGTGAAATGAACCTTCGTAAGGATTCAAATGGTAATATCGATCAAAAACCTACAGAAAAAAGTAAAGCTTGATTCGCGACAGATACGCAGAACAGTTCGGAAATTGATGAATATTATGGATTGCTGCGATAAGGAACTTGGTCTTGTTTTTGTGGACGACCTGAGTATTACTGAAATTAACCGAAGATATCTTGGAAGAGATTATCCGACAAATGTAATATCATTTTCTATGTTAGAAGGTGAGTTCAGCACTATAAATCCAGATATCTTAGGAGATGTCATTATTTCAGTAGAAACTGCTCTTCGTGATGCTGTAAATGGAGAAATATCTTTCGCTGAAGAGCTGGATTTTCTGATAATTCATGGCCTGCTTCATCTTCTGGGCTATAATCACGAAAATAGCAATACCTATGAAAATGAACGAATGACTAAAAAAGAGCAGGAGTTATTTTTTTTGCTTCACGGTTACTCTTTTACTTGTGAATAAACAGAAGGTTTTAAAGATTAAGTAATGTCAGTATTTGTTCTTTTAGGCGATATGTTATTTTTCTTTGTTTTTTCAAACTGGCATTATTTCTTGATGATAATTGTAAAGTCTGTCTGCCCTTTGGGAAATATAAGTCTTTTCAATTGGTTTCATGCTAATCTTTCTTTTAATTTTTTTCTTTCCTTCTTTTTTATGATCTGTTTCCGAGTTTTCATCTTCGTCGCGACTTATTTTGATCACCTTGCCCAATTTAAGACTTCTACCCTTGATATTATTAAGTTTTCTAATCTCTGATTCACTTGTTCCAAATTTCTTTGCAAGTGAGGCGAGTGAATCACCTTTTTTAATTTTATAGCTTATTTGATTGTCTCCATCTTTTGAATCCTTATCTCCATTTACAAATTTTAATGATCTTTTTGTAAGCTTATTGGTGTTTTCTATAGGAATATTCAATCTTCTACCGGCCTTTAAGTCTTGCTTCGATGATATATTATTGTAAGCTCTTAACATGCGAGGAGATATTTTGTATTTTCTTGCGATGGAATTCAAAGATTCGCCTCGCTTAATTTTATAACTGATAGAGGCAGACCTTGATGTTCTGCGCTCAACCATACGTTCTTGTTTTGAGTCTCCTCTGTTAGATAGAATAAAAGAACTTGAAGGAATCTCACATTGAGGAATTTGATCAACAATCTGAGAATACCTATCAGCAGCTTCAGACGGGAGTTTAAGCTCATATTCCTTATCTGGCGTCATCCTATGACGTAATTCCGAATTTAAACAGTTCAAAACGTCCTCAGATATTCCAGTATAAAATGAAATATCCTGTAGTTTCATTGGTTTATTGGATTTCACAGTCTTAAATTCGTAAGGAATTTTCTGTTCGATATCCGTTTTAAGATCGAAACCATATTTTTCTGGATTACGTATTATATGGAGAGTTGCTAAAAAACGCGGTACATATCGAGCCGTCTCACTAGGTAATTGATGATATAAATCCCAGAAACGGTCAAGGTAGTTTATGTGCTGCCTTGATATTACACGCATTACTCTTCCTTCGCCGCTATTGTAAGCTGCAAGTACAGTAAGCCAATCTCCGAACATTCCGTGAAGTTCCTTTAAGTAACTGATAGCAGCCCGGGTTGATTTATCCGCATCCATTCTTTCATCGACCCATTCATCGCGATTCAAACCAAATTTATATCCTGTCGATGGAATAAATTGCCAGAGACCGAGAGCCCGAGCTTTAGATAATGCCCCAATTTTAAATCCACTTTCAACTAGTGGCAGCCAAGAAAGTTCCTCCGGCAATCCAGCTTTTTTCAATTCCTTCAAAATTGCGGGTCTATATGTATAAGATCGCTGATATGACTGTACGAAAAAATCTTTTTCGCAGGTCTGAAATGATTTGATTTCTCTTTCGACATCAGGGTTCATTACTATAGGGATTTCACTACGCTTTCCCTTTGTCGTGGTCTGTATAGATGAATAAATTGCCATTATTCTCTTGGAAATCAAGAGTCTCAAATCATCTTTTTGGCGTGCAATCTCCATATCACCATCAGTTTCAAGAATCAGAGTATATGCTTGATCCAGAAGTTCCAAAGCCTTTTCAATATCACCTTTTTCCCAGAGTTTTTGTGATTGATTTAAATAAGTAAGAGCTTCTTCCATCAAATCACGATCATCTTCTTTTTCCTCTTCATCAAAATCATCGTCAGAAACAATTGCTTTCTGGACTTTTTTTTCATCTAATTTATGAGGGAAGTTTTGTTGTGATAAGGAAATTTGTTTCTTTGATACTTTTACATTTTTACTTTCATTTTCTTCCTGAGCTTGGGCAATAGCGAAACCTGTCAGAAAAAGAGAAATGAAAATTAATATGATAAAAATGGTAATCAGTGGGGTTGATTTTTTCATAAGTATGAACTCCTTTCTGAAAAACTCCAAGCTGACTATGTAATTTTAGATGTTCATGTTTAAAAGATTCATATAATCCAAGAAAAAAATTTAAACTGCTATAGCATATTTTTTTAGAATTAAAAAAATAAATCATAATTTATTTAATAGAATTAAATGTAAGAATATATTCCACGTGTTTACTGAATTAGATATGCCTCAATCAAATCATCTATGTCTCCATCAAGAACTCTTGTTACATTTCCAATTTCCATATTCGTCCGATGATCTTTGACCATCTTGTATGGCTGAAGAATATATGAGCGAATTTGACTGCCCCAGGCTATATCTTTTTTTGTCTTATTGATTTCCGAAAGCCTTTCATTTTGTTCTTTGAGCTTTAGTTCATAAAGCCTTGACCTCAGATATTTCATCGCCATTGCTTTATTCTTGTGTTGGGATCTTTCGTTTTGACACTGTACAACAATACCAGTAGGCAAATGTGTAATTCTAACTGCAGAATCCGTCTTATTGACATGCTGCCCACCTGCACCAGTTGATCTATATGTATCGATCCTTAGATCCTTTTCATCAATTTCAACTACGATATCATCATCTATCTCTGGATAGACGAATACGGAAGCAAAGGATGTATGCCTTCGAGCTCCAGCATCAAAAGGTGATATCCTTACCAATCTATGAATTCCGACTTCAGCTTTAGCATAACCATAAGCATATTCACCTTCAATCGTTATTGAAGCACTTTTTATTCCTGCTTCATCACCCGGAAGGATATCAATTATTTTCGTTTTAAAT
>MVQR01000179.1 GCA_002067815.1 Syntrophus sp. PtaB.Bin001
GACATATTCACAGCCGCCGTAGTATCGCTTACCCGGATACCCCTCGGCGTATTTGTTGGTCATGGTGCATCCCTGTGCTTCGAGAACAGCCTCGCTGACAAAGTTTTCGGAAGCGATGAGCTCCAGCTTTCCAGCCTGCCGTTGGGTTTCAAGTCTGATCGCCTCAGCGATTTCAGGATCGGTTTTCATTAAAGCTGACATGAATGATGTACCCTCTTTTTTAGTAATTTAATTTGCCTTACTTAAAATGTCTCTATTATTTTACGGACCGTTCTTATGAGGAACACATATCCGGATTGAATCATGATCACGCTGCCTATAGGGCCTCTCCCCTGACGGCTTCCAGTGCGTTGATTTTATCCAGGCGCTTCTGATGTCGCCCACCTTCGAAAGGTGTTTCCAACCACACATCAATGATTTGACGGGCTGTTTCGGGATCAGTCCGTCTGCCGGCAAGAATCAGGATGTTTGTATCGTTATGGAGACGGCTCATACGCGCGGTTTCTAAATCAAGACATACTGCGGCGCGGATTCCGGGAAATTTGTTGGCGACAATAGCCATACCTACCCCTGAACCACATACGAGAATGCCTCGGGAGAAAGTGCCTGACGAAACGGACTGTGCCACCTTTGCGCCAAAATCCGGGTAGTCAACAGCTTCTTCGCTGTCTGTTCCGACATCTGATACCGTCCATTGCCTTCTTTCCAGAAAGGATTTGACATTTTCTTTTAGATTGAATCCGGCGTGGTCTGCACCGATGATGATGGCTTTATCCATTTGGTCTTACTCTGAGTACTTTCCTAGAATGATTGTTGCGTTGACACTTCCAAAACCGAAGGTATTGGACATAGCGATCCGAATGTCGCACTGTCGCGCAAGGTGAGGTACGTAATCGAGATCACAGGCTGGGTCGGGTTGATCAAGATTGATCGTGGGGGGTAAAATTCCCGTTTCCAATGCCTTTGTCGTTATAATCGCCTCTACGCTTCCTGTTGCGCCGAGAAGGTGACCGGTCATGGATTTTGTTGAACTGACGGCTAGCCGGCGGCTATGCGATCCAAAGGCTGTTTTAATAGCCTCCGTTTCAAACTGATCGTTGAGGGGCGTGGATGTGCCGTGGGCGTTGATATAATCAATTTCGGAAGAATCAATGCCGGCGTCCTGAAGAGCGGCGTGCATGCAGCGAACGGCTCCTTCATGGCCGGGAGGCGGAACAGCCAGATGAAACGCATCACTCGTTGTACCATAGCCGAGAATTTCCGCGTAGATCTTTGCCCCTCTTTTCCTAGCGGTGTCCAATGCTTCAAGGATAAGAATTCCACACCCTTCGCTGATGACAAACCCATCGCGGCCGAGATCAAAAGGACGGCTTGCCTTCTGCGGTTCATCATTCCTTCGGGAAAGGGCGTTCATGGCATTAAAACCCGCCACAGCCAGGGGGGTTATCGCAGCATCAGCGCCACCGGCAATAATCACATCAGCGTAATTTGAAGCAATCAGCCGGAACGCCTCTCCTATGGCCGTGGTTCCTGATGCACAAGCTGTAACGGGACAACTTATAGGCCCTTTGGCACCAAAGCGTATGGAAACGTGCCCCGCCGCCAGATTGGCCAGAGCTGAGGGAATAGTGAAGGGTGAAACCTTTCTGGCGCCCCTGTTTAAAAGGATTGTTTTTTCTTTTTCGATAGTGGCAAGGCCGCCGATGGCAGAACCTATGACCACGCCGACGCGATCAGCCCGGGGATCTGTGATTGTCAACTCCGAATCGGCAACAGCCATTTCCGATGATGCTAAAGAATAAATGATAAAATCGTCAAGCCGTCGCAGTTCTTTTTTGCCGATGTACATCAAAGGGTCAAATCCTTTGAGTTCACCGGCAATGCGTGTTGCAAAGTCTGAGGCATCGAATTTTGTGATGGTTCCTATGCCTGATTTTCCGGCGCAAAGTCCCGACCATGTATCCATGACGGAGTTTCCCAAAGGCGTAACCGCCCCCAGTCCGGTTATAACAACTCTCCTTTTCATGGAATCTCTCACTCTTGAATATTTTTACGCAACCTGAGCATCGGCATCAGATTTCCAGGTAGTTTAAAGAACGGCTCCGTCGGCCATGCCATATAGGTTTGATAACACGTAATTAATAAAATCGATGCATGGGATGCGGAGTGTTTTGAGATAAGCGTTTCTTAATCCCAGGTCACATTTCGCGCTTTCAGAAAATCAATCACATCCTGAATCTTGCGGATTTTCTTAAGATCTTCAGTGGATATTTCCACATCGAAGGTATCTTCCATCTCTAGCAGCAATTCTGCCAGATCGAGAGAGTCTGCCCCGAGATCATTAATGAAAGATGCTTCCGGCAAGCATTCTTCCGCTGTAACTTCAAGCTGTTCGACAATAATTTCTATGATTTTTTCTTCCAGCGTCACCGTCGTTTCCCCCTGCATGCTGCCAATGAACCAGCTGTCTGTTTCCTAGTCAGCGCCATAAAATATTGCTTTTCTTCTTCCCTTGGAAAGATTCTACGAGCTTCACGCATCATCGAGAAGTCAAATAAGTTTTATAGCTGACTTGGTTTTTGCCAATATCATCCAAGCTTTTCCACATCCATAACTGTCCGGCCTTTATAGGTACCGCAGTACGGGCATACCCGGTGCGGTAGTTTAGCTTTGCCACATTGAGGGCAGGCCGATGCCTGAACGGGAGTGAGAAAATCGTGAGCCCTTCTCATATTTCTTCTTGTTCTTGAATGTCTTTTTACTGGATTTGCCATGTTTATTCCTCTTTTCTCTTATATTTCCACTGTTTATTTAATTTACCGGTTGAACGCCTCTCCTTCATGCGGCTTTGGGATTATCCTTAAAAAATCCCTATTATCCGACTTTTGTCATGAGGGATTTATTTTTTAGAAATCTTGAGATTTCTTAAAACTTCAAAACGCCCGTCCCCCTGATCTTTTCGGCAATTGCAGTCACCCGTATTCATATTTGCACCACACTGAGGGCATAAGCCTTTACAACTATCGCTGCACAGGACTTTCATGGGAATTTGAAGCATGATCTGTTCGTAGATCAAAGGGGTAAGATCAACGACCTCTCCCTGATAGAATCCAAACTCCAGGTCCTCTGTACGTAATTCCAGATTATCCTTGATATTTTCTTTGACCGGAACCAAGGTGTAACGGAACTCAAAGCACACCGGAAAACGAACTGTCTCCAGGCAGCGGCAGCAAACGGTTTCAACAACGGTCCCAATTTCTCCTGCAATAAAAAGAGCTTCCCCCGTACGGGAAACATGGCAGGAAACAGCCGTTTGAAGGAGATTAAGTACCCCTACATCATCGGCAGCAAGAAAGTTTCGGAACCAGTCTCCCTGAAGATCAAAGCGAAGGTCTAGGCCAGCCTCCAGAACCGTTAGGACATTAATTTTCAAAATACACCATAACTTATTAAATCATAAAGCTTTTGATCTGAGAATTCCTCTGTAACCCAGTGAATCTCTTATATAAAGGCGTGAATTAAATTATAAATATACGCCATTGTCAAGCATAATTTGCTTGAAATCCATCTTGACAAACCGTGAAAGCTGACCCTATAAAGGAGCACACTAAAAGTTAATTGGGAAAAGGTCATAATGCAGGAAATTAAAGAGGTTCGGACTCGTTTTGCCCCTTCGCCAACAGGTTATCTTCATATCGGCGGCGCCCGTACGGCACTGTTCAGTTGGCTCTATGCCAGGCATCATCAGGGAAAGTTTATTTTGAGAATTGAGGATACGGATCAACTCCGTTCCACGGAGGCATCAACCCGGGCAATCCTGGATGCCATGGCCTGGTTGGGGCTTAATTGGGATGAAGGACCATTCTTCCAGGCCGAGCGGGTCGGTATTCACCGTGACATGGTTCAGAAACTGGTTGATGAGGGTAAGGCATATTACTGTGTGTGCACTCCGGAAGAACTGGACGATAAGCGGAAACGAGCCCTTGCGGAAGGTCGCAAACCCAAATATGACGGAACCTGTCGCGATAAGAAGCTTTCAGCGTCCGAGGGCGCAGTTGTGCGCTTTCGCTGTCCGCAGGCAGGCACGACAGTCGTCGATGATCTCATTAAGGGAAAGATTCTCTTTAACAACGAAGAACTGGATGATCTGATCATTCAGCGCAGTGACGGGTATCCGACCTACAATTTTGCCGTCGTTGTTGATGACGCCCAGATGGATATCACCCATGTGATCAGGGGGGACGACCATGTCAATAACACGCCCCGGCAGATTCTCCTCTATGAAGCCTTGGGGTACGAAATTCCTCAATTCGGCCATGTCCCGATGATTCTCGGTTCCGACAAAACCCGCCTGAGCAAACGCCATGGAGCAACTTCCGTGATGGCATACAAGGATCTGGGATACCTGCCTGAGGCCCTGGTAAATTATCTTGTTCGTCTTGGCTGGTCGCACGGGGATCAGGAAATCTTTTCCCTCGATGAACTCATAACACTTTTTGATCTTGGCAGTGTCGGTAAATCCGCAGCAGTATTCAACCCGGAGAAGCTTCTCTGGCTTAACCAGCATTACATCAAGGCATATGAGGAAGACAGGCTTCTGAATGCATTACAGCCCTTCTGGGAAAAGTTAGGAATCGAAGCTCCCAACCCCGATTTTGGCCGGAACATTGTTCGGGATTTACGAGCCCGGGCCAAGACTCTTGTGGATATGGCGGAATCCAGCGCCTTTTATTTCAACGACGAACCACCTTTTGATGCAGATGCGGCAAAGAAGTTTCTTACCCCGGAAATTGCCGGGCATCTCGACGCAATTGCAGATGCTCTGATAACACTCGATGATTACTCTAAAGAAGGTATTGAAGCTTTTCTCCGCAAAGTTGCCGATGAAAGAGACATAAAACTCAAGACAATCGCCCAGCCGCTCCGTATAGCACTTACCGGTAAAACGGTCAGTCCCGGGCTTGATGATGTAATGCTGACCCTTGGCAAGGAGCGTGTGGTCGCCCGTATCAATAGAACGGTGTCTTACATCAGGAATCAGCCCGTATCCTGATCTTTTACCTTGACTTTTTATTTGTTGTTACATAAAAGGTCACCCTGCAAAAATTACTGCAATGGGGGCTTGAAAAGCGGTAGAACTCAGGTTAGACCCTGATCCCCCATCCATGGTCCCATCGTCTAGTGGTTAGGACGCTGGCCTCTCACGCCGGAAGCAGGGGTTCAACTCCCCT
>MVQR01000180.1 GCA_002067815.1 Syntrophus sp. PtaB.Bin001
GGCATTTATGATCAACTTTTATAAGGACAAGAACAAAAAGATCATCGATCCGAAACTCTTCTCTGATATTGCCGAACAATGGGCGGCCACGATCAACCATAGCGGCAACGGCCGTTCCAACAAAAGAACCCAAATCCGGAAATTTTACGATGAGGTTGTCCGTTATAACAATCTTGCAAAAGGGAACCCGAAAGATTGGGACAATATTCTGCCGTTTATTAATATGCTCATTGCTAAAGCAACATATGCCCTAGGTAGAAATTTGGTAACCAGGGAATTTGTCGACTTCATCAAAGAAAGCGTTAATCAGGTGCAGGATGAAAAGGATATGGACGTTTTTGCCGGTTTTTTCGAAGCGTTCATGGGTTTTTACAAGCAATACGAACGATAGGGAGGAAAGCATTATGCAACTGCTGAGCATAAAGGAAATCAAGGGAAAAATCGTTTTGAAGAGCGGTCTTCATATCGGTGCCGGTGACACAGAAATGCATATCGGTGGGACAGACAACCCCGTAATCAAACACCCTCTTACCCAGGAACCTTATATACCGGGATCATCGCTGAAAGGAAAAGTCAGGGCTTTGCTGGAAATGAAAAGCGGTATGATGATCAAAACCGACGGAAAACCTCTACATGCCGGGCTTCTGAAAAATCTGACAGGCAAAGAAGAACATGAATGCAAAAGCATTCTCAAGATATTCGGCTCCGGCGGCAGTGATGCAGAAGCGATTGCAGAATATGACATCGGGCCGACGCGCGTTTCCTTTGCTGACTGCCCTTTGAACGAAGAGTGGCGACAACAGGCACAGACCAAGCACTGGGGGTTTTTTGAGGTGAAATCCGAAAATTCCATCGACCGCATCCGAGGTGTCGCCCAGAATCCCCGATTCACCGAACGAGTCGTTTCAGGAGCTGAATTTGACTTTTCTGCTACCCTCAAACTGCTGAATTCGAACGAAGAAGCGCTCTTCGACTATCTTCTTCTTGGCCTGAAACTCCTAGAAATGGATGCCATCGGCGGAAGCGGCAGTCGGGGATACGGCAGGATTGAATTTGATTTCGATGATTCCGAAATCAAGGAAAAATTCAAAAACATTCAACCCTTTGCCATGGGAGGGTAATGCCTTGAAACTCTATGAGTTTATCATTCAACCTTGTTCCCCTTTCGGGACGCCCCTCAAAGGGGACACTCTATTCGGTCATTTCTGCTGGCAAGCCCAGCATAATCCATCGCTCCTAAACGGCGGACTAGATAATTGGATAGCAATTTATGATGAAAAGCCCTTTGCCGTTTTCTCTTCGGCATGGCCGAAAGTTTCATCAGGAAAGGATTGTCCTTTCTATGCGCTGAAACGACCTGATCTCCCGCTTTTCTGGCTATTCCATGAAGAGGGTCTCGACAGGAAAACCATCTTGAAAGATCGGAAGCAAAAAGCCGGGCGTAAGTGGTTCAAAGTTCCTGAAAATCTTGAGATTTGCCTAAGAGAAGAAAACTTCCTCACTGATGCCGAATTGGCAAACCTGGTTTACGACGATTTGACGCAGGATGTGAAAAGGGTTATGCGGGGAAGAAAAAAGCCAAAGTTTAAGATTGATTATCTTCAACCTCACAATACCATCAACCGGCGGACCATGACGACTGGGGAAGGCATGTTTTCTCCTTACAGTTCATCCTCCGTCTGTTATTATCCTCAAACGGAACTGGCCCTTTTCATTCTGATTGATGAAGAAGCAACCGATCTTGAGCGGGTACATGCGGCACTGGAACAGATCGGCAGACTCGGGTTCGGACGAGATGCCTCGACTGGGCAGGGCCGTTTCGATCTTGCCGAAGCTGAAGAAAAAGAACTCTCAAACTGCTCGGACAGCAACGCGCTTTACACCCTGGCTCCCGCCGTTCCGGAAAGGAAATCCTATATCGGCTGCTATTTCACGCCTTTCACCCGTTATGGCAAACACGGCGACCTGCTGGCAACATCGCGTAATCCCTTTAAAAACCCGGTTGTCATGGCCGACGAGGGAGCCGTCTTTCTGCCGAAAGATATGAAGAGTTTCAACAAACCTTATTTGGGCAGAGCAATCCGTAACATTTCGAAAAGCGAACACAGAACCGTTGCCCAGGGATACGCCCCCTGCCTTCCTTTCAAGCTGGAGAAAAACCATGAGTAATTACAACCGTTTTTACATTCGCATTTTGTCACCGTTACATATCGGTTGCGACGAAGTATATGAACCCATGGGCTTCGTCGTGGATGAAAGTGCCTGTGAACTGGTCTCTTTTGACCCCTTTGATTTTTTCAGGGAGCTTCCTCCTCTGGAAAAAACTAAGTTGGCCGACATATGCCGCAAAGGGACGATCTCATCGTTGTTGGAATTGAACAAGTTCATGCAAAGCAAAAAAGCCCATGGATATCGCATTAAACTATGTCATGGATTCCTCGAGCATTATAAACAAAACATTTCCATGAAGCCGAGCAATGAGTTCAAGATTCAACAGGAATTGAACCGATTCAGCATTTTTCGAACGGCATTCCATGAGCACACAAATCTACCTTACATCCCTGGGTCATCGATCAAAGGCGCGCTAAGGACGGCCTATCTGAATGCGCTCGCCATGAAGAATAAAGATGTTCATTATGACAATCCGAAAAAGAACAAATATGCTGCCCAACAACTCGAAAAAGGACTTTTAAATTACGCCAGCCTGGAAAAGGACCCCTTTCGCCTGCTTCGAGTATCCGATTTTGTTCCTGTGCAAGCCGAAACGAAAATTGTTTATGCGGTGAACGAAAAGAAACAACCTTCGAAATCACCGGCACGAGGCCCGTATCAAATTCTTGAAGTCATTGAACCAGGGGCCGTTTTCATCGGAACGATCGCAACGGAAGACCGATACACAAAAGAGGCGGACATTAAGCGCCCCTTGACGATGGATGCTCTCCTTAACAGTTCGCTTCTATTTTATGGTAACGAAAAACAACGCGAGGATAGTGAGTTAAATGCAGCAGGTCTGCCGTTCCTGAAGGCAGACAAACCGGATAGAGCTGTGCCGATACGGATAGGTCGCCATTCCGGCGCTGAATCCGTTACGATCGACGGCCACCGGGATATTAGGATCATGGGAAACAGAGGACAGAGCTCATTTTCAAAAAGGGGCGCGACAACCTTCTGGCTGGCCTCAGAGGTTCAGAAGAGTTGGAAAAGAGAACAATTACAGCCTTTCGGCTGGGCGATTCTCGGAGCCATTACGGAAGAAATGTACAGATCTTATGAAAAAACGATTCAAGAAAACAGACAACGATTACAGACTGCCATTCAAGATAATCTCGTCGATGCGAAATCAGATAGCGTAAGGCTCAGCGCAAGGACCGCTGAATCAAAAACAATATCCGTTCTGAGCCCTTTAGAGAAATTGCTGAGTGAACTCAAGATGATCAATGCCAATGATGCAGGGCGTATTGGCACACTGATCCAGAAAATCGAGCAGCTTGAAACAGTTGAGGACAAAGCGGAAATTGCTGCCGCCATTCGCAGTAAGCTTGGAGAGAAGGCATTTAAAAAACACAAAAGGAAAGACTATCTCCAATCGTTGCTTCAGGAATCTTAGTATTTTTAGGAGATCAACCATGCGGGACACATTAATCTGCACTGTAGGCACCAGCCTCATGAATAACGTCAAGGGGGAAAGAGATTCTTCGCTTTATTCCATGCTTATGGCACAGAACGCCAAAGGCGTCGCCCTTGAGCTTTTGAAACGTCCTCCTGAAGATCGGCTAGGCGGAGCGGAGATCAACTCCATTCACAGCATCGTTAAAAACAAACGCCTTGGTAGACTCGAAAATCTAATCTTCCTGGTCTCCGATACTCCGAACGGCGAATTTACCGGCCGCATTCTGAATCACTTCTATGAGAACCCTCGTAATCAGGAGCGATTCGTATCAGTTTCAGTAAAGCCTATCAAAGGTTTGACTGACCGGGATGTGAATTTATTTCGCAATGAAGGTCTGCGAAACCTGGTCCGGCTGATCGGAGAGGAAGCCCGTCTGAAAGGGTCGGAACGGATTGTCATCAATGCCACGGGCGGTTACAAGGCCCAGATTTCCTTCGCCGGGATGATCGGTCAGGCGCTTGAAATTCCCGTTTGCTACCTGTTTGAGGGCTTTTCCGAGGTTATCGAGCTTCCCCCGCAGCCTGTATCCCTGGACCTGACCTTCTGGCTCGATCATGTCGAACTGTTTTTTGATCTGGACGAAGGACTGGAATCGGATCAACCTTTTTCATTGCCCGATGAGCGATTTGCTACCCTTGTGGACAATGTCCAGGTCGGGGAGCAACAGCTTGCCGAACTTTCGCCAACTGGTCAGCTCTTCCACGAAACTTTCCGCAATCGTTTTATCAAGTGTTCTTCACTGATGCTACCCCCCGATTCCGGAATTCCGCCGGAAAGCAAAAAAATCCGCTATGAGGACGATAACAGAGGAAAGCATAAGGGGCTTGAGAACTTCTTGAACAAACTCCGGCAACGCCCTTATATAAAGGAAATCTATACCCATTATTACAATCCGAGCCTCAATGCCCCGATCCGGTTTCGCAAATCCGCCAAGGGCATCGTAGATCAGGTGGAAGGGATTTTCAGTAATGCCGGAGCAACAACAAAATTCGATATCGTCACCACGGCATTAAACAAACGACAGCAACAAGCCTGCATTGCGGACCTTTGTAATGCTTCTATTTCATAACTTTCCGGAGGTTTTCTATCATGCCACGTCTTATGATTATATCTCTCGGCGGCTCGCCGGAGCCTCTCAGAAAAAGCATTGCGGAACATCGGCCGGAGCGGATTATTTTCTTCGCTTCGCAGGATTCCTTTCTCAAGGCAGGAGAAGTTCTGGATCAGACTGATCCAAAACCCAAGACCGAATTGGAACTTACCGAAGACCCGAATTCCCTTTTCGAATCCTACAAGACGGCGCGGCGCTGTGTCGACAGAGCGGTACGGTCAGGTTATTCCGACGACGAAATAATGATCGATTACACGGGAGGCACCAAGGTGATGACGGCGGCCCTGATCCTGGCAACAGTCGGCTGCCCATATCAATTTAACTATGTAGGAGGGAATGCCCGGACTAAAGCGGGGCTGGGATTTGTGGAAAACGGACATGAGCTGATGTATTCCGACATGAATCCCTGGTCAGTTTTTGCCGAGGAAGAACGGCGAC
>MVQR01000181.1 GCA_002067815.1 Syntrophus sp. PtaB.Bin001
GGTACGCCGATACCGTTCCCCCGGGGATAACGCACAGCGACCGGCTTCCCGCAGGTGGTCGCGGTAAAAAGCATATGCTGCAATTCGTTTTCATCCTTTGGGGCCATAACGATCATATTTGGGATTGACCGCAGATAGGAGAGATCGAAGAGTCCGTGATGGGTTGGGCCGTCCTCTCCTACGAAACCGGCTCTATCCAGGGCGAACACCACCGGCAGATTCTGCAGGCAGACATCATGGAGTATCTGATCGTAAGCCCGCTGCAGAAAACTCGAATAGATCGCCACGACCGGGAGTATCCCTTCCGTGGCCAATCCGGCGGCAAAGGTCACGCCGTGCTGCTCCGCGATGCCTACGTCGAAAAAGCGTTCCGGAAATTCCTTCGCAAAGACGCTCAAGCCTGTTCCTTCACACATAGCTGCCGTAATGGCGATAATTTGAGGATTTTCCCGTGCCATTTTTATCAGGGTATTGCCGAAAACCTGTGTGTAGGACGGCGGCGCCGGAGACTTTCCCGCCGTTGCCGGGCTTCCCGTTTCCGGAGAAAAAGGCGCAATGCCGTGAAACTTTAAAGGCTCTTCTTCCGCGAATCTGTAGCCCTTGCCCTTTCTTGTTATGACATGGACCAGGACCGGGCCTTCCATGTTGCGCACATCTTCAAGGTTTCGAATCAGATGGTCGAGGCGATGACCATCCAGCGGGCCAACGTAAGTAAAGCCCAGGTCTTCGAAGAGCGCTCCCGGCACGATAAGGGCCTTGAGGGATTCTTCCGCTCTCTTGGTGAACTCCAGCACCTGCTCGCCGATCGAAGGGATCGTTTTCAGGAAACTCTTTATTTCCTTTCTGATTTTTTTGACGGTCTGGCCCGTCATGATGTGGTTGAGATAGGAAGAAAGCGCCCCGACATTGGGGGAAATGGACATTTCATTGTCGTTGAGAATAATGATGAGGTCTTTATTGCGGTCCCCGGACCAGTTCAATCCCTCGAAGGCGAGGCCGGCGGTCATGGAACCGTCGCCGATGATCGCGACGACCTTGAAGTTATCCTTATTGAGATCCCGGGCTTCGGCGATGCCCGAGGCGGCAGAAATGGACGTACTGCTGTGGCCGACATTAAAGACGTCGTAGATACTTTCTTCCCGTTTCGGGAATCCGCTTAGTCCTCCCTTTTGGCGCAGGGTGGAAAAAGCGTCTCGCCGTCCGGTGATCAGTTTGTGGGCGTAGGCCTGATGCCCCACATCCCAGATGACCCGGTCCGTCGGGGTATTGAATACCTTATGCACGGCAAGAGTCAGTTCGACGGTTCCCAGGGAAGAGGCCAGATGGCCTCCCGTGCGGGACACAGTTTGAATGATAGTGTTGCGAAGTTCTTCCGCTAGGATCGTCAATGCCTCGATGTTGAGTATCCTGATATCCGCCGGATAATCAATCCGGCTGAGGACGCTGCCGGTATTTTTTATTAAAGAGTCCATAAGGTTTGAAAAAAATTTGATTGTCCTACTTAATATAAGAAAAATGCATTTGCGCGATTCCTTAAAATTTACGTTCCACAAAATAACGAGCAAGCAGTCGCAGTGGCGCCGCCCTGTCGTCAAATACTTCCAGATCCCCCAGAGCTTCCTCAACCAGGGAAAGAGCCTTCTGCCGGGAGTTTTCCAGCCCCATGAAGAGAGGAAAGGTCATTTTCCCGCGAGCCGCATCGCTTCCCGTGTTTTTACCGAGCAGGGCACTGTCTCCCTCGATATTGAGAATATCATCGGCAATTTGGAAAACCAAGCCGATCTTATGACCGTAATTTGTCAGGGCCTGAAGGTCCTCTTCCGTTCCCCCGGCAAGAATCGCCCCGGATCTCAGAGAAACGACGATCATCGCCCCTGTCTTCCGGGTATGAATCCTGTGCAGTGTGTCCAAATTCCCGGGTTTTCCTTCCGCCTGAACATCGTCTACCTGTCCCCCAACCATACCGAAAGATCCCGCCGCCGCTGCAATTTCCGCAATGACTCGCAAAAGGTTTTCCGGTGCGTAATCGGTCTGAAGGTCTCTTCGGGTCATCAGTTGGAAGGCCTCCGTAAGCAGTGCATCACCCGCCAGGATGGCCAATGCCTCGCCGAACACCTTGTGACTGGTGGGCTTACCTCTGCGGTAATCGTCGTTGTCCATGGCCGGAAGATCGTCGTGGATAAGTGAGTAGGTATGGATGTATTCCAGGGCACAGGCGACAGGAAAAAGAGAGTCGGGTCGACCCTGCCGGCCTACCGCTTCTGCCGCTGCCAGACACAGAATGGGGCGGATTCGCTTTCCGCCGGCGAAGAGGCTGTAGCGCATCGCTTTGAAAAGGTCCTGAGGAGATGCCTCCTCACTGGGAAGGTAGCGGTCGATAGCTCCGTCAATCCACTGTTTTCTTTCTTTGAGATAAGCGTTCAGATCCAGCACCGGTTCAAGATTCATTTTCCTCTCCATTTTCCTGGAAGGGCCTAGTGGTTACTTTTTGGTTTTCCCGAATCAGCATGTCCACGCGTCTTTCCGCCTCGTCCAGGCGGGCTGCGCACAAACGAGAAAGGCGGATTCCCTCTTCGAAGGCCTTCAGGGATTCTTCGAGAGTCATCTCGCCCGTTTCCATTTTCCGGACAATGGCCTCCAGTTTTGTCATCGCTTCTTCAAATTTTTCTTTCGCCATAATTTCCTCCGGTAAACTTCACTTCGGAAAAATCCTGGTGACTTCCGCCTGGAAGCGGCCTTTCGATACCAGAATCTCCACGGAATCTCCGGTCCTTAGCATCGCTGCATCCCTGACGATGCGGCCTTCAGGCAGGTCCCGGGTAATACTGTATCCCCTTTGCAGGACGGCCAAGGGACTCAGCGAGTCCAGCAGGGTCGTGTTGACGGACCAGGATTTAGCGGCCCGTTCAAGAATAAAACGGCAAGCGGAAATCATCCGGTTTTTCAGATGCTCGACTTCCAGGCGGGCGCTCATTATCCTGCCCAGAGGACCTGACTGTTCAAGGCGTATCTGTTGCTGCCGTAGCTTCTGCCTTTCTGCGGAAAGCCTCTGCTGTTCTATAAAAGAGCATCGCTCCCAACGGTCGTCCAACGCCAGGCGATGACCGGCAATAATCCGTTTCGGATCCTTCAGACGTTCCCGATACCGGGTCAACTCCTCCCTGTCTTGATCCAGCCTGCGGCAAAAGAGATTTACAAGCCGCGTTTGCGTGCCGACAAGCCAGGCTTTCAGATCATTGAGATTGGGAACGGCAAGCTCCGCTGCGGCTGAAGGCGTCGGCGCCCGAAGATCAGCCGCGAAGTCCGCGATCGTGAAATCAGTTTCATGGCCGACCGCGGAGATTACCGGGATGACCGAGGCACAGATAGCGCGGGCAACGCTTTCATCGTTAAAAGCCGCGAGATCTTCCAGCGATCCGCCGCCTCTGGCCAGGATAAGAACATCGATGTTTCCGAGCTCATGAAGATCATGGAATGCGCAAACGATTTCCCGCACCGATTCGGCCCCCTGGACCCTAACGGGCGCGATCACGATAGAAACGGAAGGAAAACGCCTTGCCGTGACGTTCAGGATGTCGCGAATGACCGCTCCCGTGGGAGACGTGATTACGCCGATGCGCCGCGGCAGAAAGGGAATCGGCTTTTTCCGCGACGGGTCGAAAAGCCCTTCGGCCTGCAGGCGGGCCTTCAATTGCTCATAAGCTTTCTGAAGAGCCCCGATCCCTCGTGGTTCCACCGCATCGAGTATCAGCTGATACTCGCCTCTGGGGGCGTAAACGGCCAGCCTCGCCCTACAAAGGATATGCATACCTTCTTCGATTTCGAAGAAAGGGCGGCGATTGTTTCTTCCGGCGAACGATCTGAAAATAACGGCGCGGATCTGACTTTTATCGTCTTTAAGGGTGAAGTAGAGATGTCCTGAAGAGGGGCGACGCAAATTGGAGACTTCTCCTTCCACCCAGAGCATATCGAACCGGGTTTCCAGGATGTTCCCGATTTGTTCATTCAGTTCTGAAACGGTCAATATCACCGTCATACTTCCATTCATCGGAGAGCAACTATCAGATATTGCCCTTCGTGACAAGCATGATTTTTTTTTAACTTCTTCTAAAGTTGACATTTAATCAGGCATGAATTAAGAGTAAAACCAATTGCCGGTGAGTCGATCAATTTCCTGCGGATGCGGCTCAAACAGTACTTCCCAACGAGGAGAATTTATGGAGAAAAAGGATTATCTGAACAGAACCGTGGAACATGTTGATTTCACGGCAATCAATGCAGTGGAGATCATAAAGGCCATGCGGGGCATGTCGTTTACGGCGCGGGATCTTGCCGTGGCCGCGGAAATATACGATAAGATGCTTGCCGATCCCGACTGTGCCATAATCCTCACGATTGCGGGAAGCACGAGTGCAGCGGGCTGCATGCAGGTCTATGCGGACCTGGTTCGTTACAATATGGTTGATGTCATTGTAGCCACCGGGGCGACGATTGTGGACATGGATTTCTTCGAAGCCCTGGGATTCCGTCACTATCAGGGTAGTCCGCATGTGGACGATCAGGAATTGCGGCGTCTGTACATTGACCGAATCTACGATACCTATATCGATGAGGAGGAATTGCAGATCTGCGATCGCACCATACGAGAAATTGCCGACAGCCTTTCCCCTCGACCATATTCTTCCCGGGAATTCATCCGGGAGATGGGGCGTTATCTTACCTCCCATGCCGCAAAGAAGAATTCTCTAGTGCAGACGGCCTTTGAACAGGATGTGCCTATATTCTGCCCGGCTTTTTCGGACAGCAGCGCCGGATTCGGATTGGTCCTCCACCAGGTAAATTCTCCGGACCGGCATATGAGTCTTGATTCCGTAAAGGATTTCAGGGAATTGACTGCAATAAAGATGGCGGTGGAAAATTCCGGATTGCTGATGATCGGCGGGGGTGTTCCCAAGAATTTTGCCCAGGATACTGTGGTGTGTGCGGAAGTATTGGGCAAGGAAGTGCCCATGCATCGCTACGCCATCCAGATCACCGTGGCGGACGCCCGTGACGGTGCCTGTTCCAGTTCTACCCTCCGTGAAGCGACATCTTGGGGGAAGGTTGATGTTTCCCATGAACAGATGGTCTATGCGGAAGCCACATCAGTGCTTCCGCTTTTGGCTAGTTACGCCTATCATCAGGGAAACTGGAAGGGAAGGCGTCAGCGGCG
>MVQR01000182.1 GCA_002067815.1 Syntrophus sp. PtaB.Bin001
CTTCTCCGGACTGATCATGCTCTTCCCCCTTAACATCCCGGCCATGCTCGTCAGGCTGATGTATCTTGTCCACGCTGCGGGCTTCGTGGCGATCTTCGCCTTCTTCTTCATTCACCTCTATTTGGGAACGGTGGGCTCTCCGGGATCGCTGCCCGCCATGCTGACCGGCTGGGTCACCAGGGCCTGGCTGAAGAAACAGCATCCCAAGTGGCTCAAGGAGATGGAAGAACACGGAACGCTGGTGGTCTACGGAGAAGAAAAATCATCCCCGCACGGCCATTAGGCTTGCATTCAAATTTTCATGAAAGGGGCACGCCTTGGGCATGCCCCTTTCATTTTGCCCTGATATTCTTCCGGTTATTCGGCAATATGAAAAATTTTCTATTCCTGATTTCCCCCTAACCAGAAATGGCTTTTCAGCCAGCTCGTTAAATCGGCAAAGCCGAATCATTCCTGATCAACAATAAAGATTTTTCACTGAGCAGCATTCCTTTAATAAAGTTTCCCCTGACCAGGTTCGAATATGTCATATTTGACATTATTATTTGATATCATAGAAGTTATTGACATACCCCACAGAAATGTATATACGATGACGCGATCCGATAACCCGCGACAATGGCGTGTTTGTCGTGCATCAAGATTAACATGTTGGATTGTATTTAGCTTTGGCTGCGTTATCTGCTGTTCTTACGCAAGGCCACAAATTAGATAATTAAGGAAAACTAAAATGTTGGATTTACTATGTAAACACTTAATTTGACACGAATGTAGAGAACTTGGACAGTTCTCTACCGAACGCTTTTCCGCTTCTTTCCCGCCGCAGACCAAATAGGCCCCGCCCTGCCCTGCCGTTGAGAAAGCGGCGGCGTACAGGGAGGAAGCCGTGTTTGGCAATCAACTTCCAAACCCGCATTCCCTAAAATTAACTTTCTGAAAAGCTCATATTTCCGGATTCTTGTGCACTACCTTGTATGGGTCCATCCGGACATTATCTTTTCAACAGGGCAGATTATCCCGCGCACCCATGGATCGTTTTGCCTCTTTGCTGAAAGGGTTGTTTCCAGAAAGTACAGAAAAAGCCAACATTTAACACTCCAATGCCGTTTAAATAGATTTTCAATAAGCGGCGGACAGCGGATGTTTCCGGAAGCGGAGAGACATTCGGCGTCTGAAAAGGAGCGAGAGATGAACAGAAATTATTATATTGAAAGGAGTGTATGGTTATGGAGGTAAGCAGAAGAGGGTTCCTGAAGATCACCGGTGCTACCCTGGCAGCCGGTGGTATCGGCCTCAGGTCTGCATCGGCACAGGCTCAGCCGTTGAAGATTCAGTACGCCAAAGAGTACACCACGATCTGTCCTTACTGCGCGGTGGGATGCAGCATTATCGTTTCCGTGCGGAACGGCAAGGTCGTCAATACGGAGGGAGACCCTGACAGCCCTATCAACAAGGGCGCCCTCTGTACGAAAGGCGGCTCCATCTACCAGATGGCCGTCAACAAGAACCGCTTGGACAAACCACTCTACCGGGCTCCATATGCCACGGAGTGGAAAGAGGTGGACTGGGAGTGGGCCCTGGAGAAGATCGCCCGTAACGTGAAGATCAGCCGTGACAAGAGCTTCAAGGTCACAAACGACAAGGGTGAGGTTGTCAACCGGACGGAGGGCATCGCCTCTGTTGGCAGTGCCGCGCTGGATAACGAAGAACTTTTCGTTTATCAGAAGTTCCTGCGAGGACTGGGGCTGGTCTATATCGAGCACCAGGCGCGCCTCTGCCACAGTTCCACCGTGCCCGCCCTTGCGGAATCTTTCGGGCGCGGCGCGATGACAAATCACTGGATCGACATCCGCAACAGCGATGTGATCCTGATCATGGGCAGCAATCCCGCCTCCAATCACCCCATTGCGTTTAAATGGATAACTGCTGCGATGGAAAAAGGGGCCAAATTGATCTGTGTGGACCCCCGATTCACCCAGTCGGCGGCGAAAGCTCATATCTACGCACCCCTTCGCTCCGGAACGGACATCGCCTTTCTCGGCGGGATGATCAAGTATATACTGGACAACAATCTCTATTTCGAGGATTACGTAAAGAACTACACAAACGCCACTTTCCTCGTCAATCCCGATTTCAAGCTTCCCGGAGATAACAACGGCGTCTTTTCGGGATTGACCGACAGCAAGTACGACAAGGCTACTTGGTCCTACCAGACCGACGCCGGCGGCAGCATCCGTAAGGATCCGACGATGCAGGATCCGAACTGCGTTCTCCAGCTTTTGAAGAAACACTACACCCGCTATACGCCGGAGACCGTCTCCGAAATTACAGGGACGCCTGCGGACAAGCTGGTGGAAATTTACAAGCTCTACGGTTCCACGGGCAAGCCGGACTAGTCCGGAACGGAACTCTACGCAATGGGCTGGACACAACATACCGTAGGCGTCCAGAATATCCGGACCATGTGCATGATCCAGCTCCTTCTGGGTAATATGGGAATTCCCGGCGGCGGGGTTGCAGCCATGCGCGGCGAATCAAATGTTCAAGGCTCCACTGATTACGGTCTCCTGTTTCACATCTTGCCCGGCTACCTGAACACGCCCAAGGCATCGTTGAAAACCCTGGCGGAATATAACGAGAAAGAAACACCTACCACAAAGGAACCCAACAGTCTCAACTGGTGGAAGAACAAACCGAAGTATGTCGCCAGTTTTCTCCGTTCCATGTACGGCACGAACACGACCCTGGAAGAGGCTTACAGCCTGTTGCCCAAGCTGGATGACGGCGTCAACTACTCCTGGCTTATGCTCTTCGACGCGATGTACAAGGAAAAATTTACCGGCTTTTTCGCCTGGGGCATGAACCCCGCTTGCAGCGGCGCCAACTCCACCAAGGTGCGCCAAGCCATGACCAAGCTGGACTGGATGGTCAACGTTAACCTCTACGACAACGAGACCGGTTCCTTCTGGCGCGGATCCGGCATGGATCCGAAAAAGATCAAGACGGAAGTATTTATGCTGCCCTGCGCTTCCTCCGTCGAAAAGGAAGGCAGCATCACCAACAGCGGCCGGTGGATGCAGTGGCGTTACAAGGCTATCGATCCGCCCGGTATCGCTCTTCCCGACGGCGACATCTGTTCAGAGCTTTACTTCAAGATCAAGGAACTCTACGAAAAGGAAGGCGGCCCTCACAAGGAAGCCATCACTAAGCTAACCTGGAACTATGGTCCCAAGACCTTTGCCGGCCACTTTCACTTCGATCCCCACGCCGTGGCCAAAGAAATCAACGGCTTCTTCCTTGAAGACAGGAAACTGGAAAACCCCACTAAGAAGGGAGAGTTCAAGGAATTCAAGAAAGGCGATCCCGTACCGGCCTTCGCCTGGCTGCAGGATGATGGTTCCACTTCCTGTGGCTGCTGGATCTACTGCGGCTCTTATGCCGACAAGGGCAATCTGGCCGCCAGGAGAGACGGCAAGAAAGATCCTACAGGACTTGGCCTTTATCCCGAATGGTCCTGGTGCTGGCCTGTCAACCGGCGGATACTTTACAGCGGTGCTTCCGTTGATCTTACAGGCAAGCCTTGGAGCACCAAGAAGACTGTAATCACCTGGAACGGTGAGAAGTGGGTCGGCGACGTTCCGGATGGCGTAGGCGATCCCGGCTCCGGCAGGCCGCCTTTCATTATGAAACCGGATGGCGTAGCAAGTCTCTTCGGTCCCGGTCTGGCGGACGGACCATTCCCCGAGCACTATGAACCCCTGGAGTGTCCCGTGGAGAAGAACCCCCTGTCGCCGCAGAAGCATAATCCTGCAATCCGCAGGTTCGACAAACCCGGCGTCGGTTCCGATCTCGATGTCTATTCAAACGTTGGCAGTTGCGATCCGAAATATCCCTTTGTCTGTTCGACCTACCGCATCAGCGAACACTGGCAGACAGGTCTCCAGACGCGCTGGTGTTCCTGGCTGGCTGAAATGCAGCCGGAAACCTGGTGTGAGATGAGTCGGGAACTGGCTAAGGAACGAGGCATAACCAACGGCGACAAGGTAGTCGTCAGTTCCCCGCGAGGAAAGGTGGAAGCGGTAGCCATCGTTACTTCCCGTTTCAAACCCTTCAAGATCGGCGGCAACATCATCCATGAAGTTGGTCTTCCTTGGCACTTTGGCTGGATCACGACGGCCGATCGGCCGTACAATCCCGGCGACAAAAAGGCGGAAGTCTTCACGCGAGGCGATTCCTCAAATCATCTTGTGCCGACCGTCGGAGACGCCAACACTATGATCCCGGAGAGCAAGGCCTTTATGGTTAACGTTGAAAGGAAGAGGGGGTGATCGCAATGGCTCAACTAACAGCACATAAGGCAAAACTCATCGATGTAGCCAAATGCACAGGATGCCGGGGCTGTCAATTGGCATGCAAACAATGGAACTCACAACCAGCGGGACAGACGGAAAATTTCGGAACCTATCAGAATCCACCCGATCTGCAGTGGAATACCTGGACCCTGATCCGTTTCAAGGAAATCGAGGCAGCGAAGGATTCACACGGAAAAACGACGGGAGACATGAAGTGGCTGTTCCGGAAGGACGGCTGCATGCATTGCACCGATGCCGCCTGCGTGAAGGTCTGCCCCAGTGGGGCCCTCCATTACACATCCTATGGGGCCGTGGAAATCGACCAGAGGAAATGCATCGGTTGCAAGGAGTGCGTCTCCGCTTGCCCGTTCAACATTCCGCGTTACAGCCGTGCTACGGACAAAGTTTACAAATGTACCCTCTGCTCGGGACGAATCGAAGCAGACATGATCCCGGCCTGTGCCAAAGCCTGTCCCACGGGAGCCATCAAGTTCGGCGACCGGGAAGAGATACTGAAGATCGCCCGCAAGCGGGTGGAAGAGCTGAAGGAAAATGGTTTCAAGGATGCCTCTCTCTACGGCGATAAATTCGTAGGCGGCACCCATGTGATGTACATTCTTGATGAAAAGCCGGAAGTCTATGATCTTCCGAAAAACCCCAGCGTCCCGCTTTCTGTCATCCTCTGGAAGGATATCTTTAAGCCTCTGAGTCTGCTGGCTGCAGGCGGCGTACTTGCCGGTTCGTTCCTGCATTACATTATCCACGGACCCAAGCTGCCTGATGAGGATCAGGGACAAGATACGAAGGGAGGAGAATAACCATGAGAAAAGGATTAATTCAGGCGACGGACT
>MVQR01000183.1 GCA_002067815.1 Syntrophus sp. PtaB.Bin001
AGGTGCGATTTTCTCTCCCTGGAAAAAAGTCACGGCGGCAAAGGGGGTACCCAGCGAATCGGCTGCCTGATAGGCCTTGCCATCGCTGAGGATTTGGTAGACGGTTCCGTCCAGGACGACCATTTCTCCATCCAGTCCGTCAAAGGTACCGATGCCTAAATTGCCGTGTTTGACCAACTCCCCACAGTTCATGCGGCCCTGAAATCCGCCTTCCAGAAGGGGTTGGATGGCGGAATGCTGGAAAAGCACCCTTGTATTTCCGCTACCGCCTGTGCAACCAACCGTAATCATTATGAAAATGGCCGTCAGGCAAAGAAGCCCATAAACGAGTTTTCTGTTGAATTTGTTGCTCTTATCTTTTGATCGAATTCGCATTCTCAAGCTCCTTCCCGAAAGTAGTTTTCTTTCAAATATCGATCGAAGTTCCCTTTATCCAAAAAGTAACGGTCTTTTTTGATCTGGAATTGGAATTACAGGCCCAGCCAGAGAGCAAAGTGGTAGGCCGCCATACCACCTAGATAGGAAATTGCCAGGGTCAGGAGCATTGACAGAATAAACCACCTCCGGTCCTTCATTTCCTGTTTCATTACCGTCACCGTGGCCGCACAGGGAACGAAAAGCATCAGGACGACAAGAAAAGACAATCCCGACGCGTGGCTGACCACCGTCGGCAGCAGGCGGACGAGGCCTTCGTCACCCACGCCGTAGAGAACGCCAAGCGTGGCAATGGCGTTTTCCTTGGCCATGATGCTGGTCAAAAGCGCCGTAACCATCTTCCAATCCAGCCCGAGAGGCATCCCCAGCGGTTCCAGCAGCTTGCCGACCCTTGCCAGCAGGCTGCTTTCCACACGGCCTTCCGGCAGATAAGACAACAGCCAGGCTGCGACCGAAACCAGCACGATCACCGTCCCCGCCTTTTTTACGAAGGAAAGGGAACGGTTCCAGACAACCATGCCGATGGTTCGGGGATTCGGCTTGTGATAAAGGGGAAGTTCCATGATGAACGGCGTCTGTTCGTGCTTGAGGAAAAGGGCATGGGTTGCCATCCCGACAATGCCCAGGACGAGAATGTTCAAGGTCAGCAGGGACCAGGAAACGAGAGCCGCCCCATTCCCGAAGAGCGCCGCGGTCATGAAAGTCAGAACGGCCAGGCGGGCCGTGCAGGGGACGAAAGGAATCAGCAGTAGGGTGAGCAGCCGCGCCGTTCGGGATTCAAGTATCCGGGCGCCCATTATCGCCGGCACGTTGCAGCCGAATCCCAGGCACAGGGGCATGAAGCTTTTGCCGTGCAGCCCGATAAGGTGCATGAACCTGTCCATGACGAAAGCCGCCCGCGCCATGTAGCCTACGTCTTCGAGCAACGCCAGGACGGCGAAAAAAATGATCAGAATCGGCAGAAAGGTCAACACGGAGCCCGCTCCTCCGATCACTCCGTCAATGACAATCCCTTTTAACCAAGGAGGGGTGGATAGAAAGATCGGTTCCAGAGCACGGCCGAGTTTGCCAACCCCTTCTTCGAGGATTTTCTGTAAGGGAAAACCGATGGTGTAAGTCAGAAGAAAAATCAGGCCGAAAACCCCGAGCAGGATCGGGATTCCCCAGACAGGTCGTGTCAGGACATGATCGATCCGGTCGGTAAGCATGACTTCTTCCATCCTTTTTCGGAAAACCGCCTTCCCCGTGACCGCCTTGATCCAGGCGTAACGGCCGTTCACTACGGCGCGCAGGGCATCCTCATGTTCGATCAGCAGCGCATTGACTCGCTCCCAGACGAAGGCCGGCACCCGGTCTTCCACCATCTTGGAGATTTCACTATCGCCTTCCATCAGTTTGATGGCGACCCAGTCTGAGGGATAAGAATCCAGGGAGACATGCTCGTGGATCAAATCAAGCAGTTCACAGAAAACCTCTTCATGATCAGGAGAAACTCCCGGAATGGCGGGATGATAGGGCTCAGTGCCGTCCACCGTTGCCAGAATCTGGGCGACCAGGTCATCGATACCTTTGTTCTTGGTGGCGATCATCGGAATTACGGGAATGCCCAGGGCCTTCCGGAGTTCGGCCACATCGATATGAATGCCGGCGTCCTCGGCGACATCAAGCATATTGAGCGCCACGATTACGGGGGGGCCCAGGAGAAGCAATTCTGAAAGGAGGTAGAGGCTTCGTTCCAAAGATGAGGCATTGATAAGAAGGGCGATCACATCGGGACGGTTCTGAAGAATGAAATCGCGGGTAACGCGCTCCTCTTCCGAAAAAGCGGAAAGACTGTAAGTTCCGGGAAGGTCGATAATGTGCATCTCGGTATTGTCCGTGATGTATACGCCTTCCTTCTTCTCCACGGTTTTTCCCGGCCAGTTGCCCACATGCTGGGAAAGTCCCGTGAGGATATTGAAGATCGTTGATTTACCCACATTTGGTTGACCGGCGAGGGCTACCAGTAACCGACGTCGTTCGGAGGATGTGGCTTCAGTTTCCTGGCCGTTGCGGCTCCTGACCACCCGGATATGACTGACCTCAAACCATCCCAGGGCGATACGGGCGTCAGCAGCCTCTATGATGAAACGGCCGCCGACGTTCTGCAGGACCCGGATCTTGGCATTTTGGCTGATTCCCATGCTGGCCAGCCTGCTTATCAGGCCTCTTCCTCCATCAACGGAACGGACAATGCCTTCCTCTCCTTCTTTCAGCAGGGAAAGAGGAATCAACTCTTCATTCACACAGCGGCTCCTTTTTCATCTTTGAAAAACCTCGCAAAGCTATCACACCTTGATATTCATTGCAAGTCGAGTTTTGTTTGTTCCGCTCTTAAAGCGAGTTGATCCTGGAAGGCCCCTGCTCCGTTACAAGTCCAGGAGGTGGCCGTTCTTCCGCAGCCAGCGCCTGTGCTCCCCGTAATCGGGAATCACGGCGGCAACCTGCGACCAGAATGCTGCGGAATGGTTCTTTTCGGATAGATGTTGAAGTTCATGGACAACCACGTAATCGATGACGGAAAGAGGTGCCATTATAAGACGCCAGTTGAAGGCCAACCTGTTTTTTGCCGAGCAGCAACCCCAGAAGCTTCGTGCGGATGTAATCCTGAAATCAGGGGAGACGAATCCCAACAAACTGCAGAAAAAGTTCAGTCTCCGCCCAAGATGTATTTCGGCCTGTTCTCTGTACCAGGCAATAAAGATCTCTCTTCCCCGCTGAATGTAATCTTGCTGGAGCACGAAGCGCCGGTTGTCGAAAATAAGTCCGCCCGGGTTTGATACTGATATGTCGATTTGGAGGGGAAAGCGGTTTCCCAGAAAGAAAAAAGTCTCACCCTTTTGATAAACCCTGCAAGAACGCGGCTCTAGGGCGCATTCCCGCATTTTTTGGAGGCGATTTCGCAGCCAAATCTCTTTTGCCCGGAAAAAATCATCGATCTCCTTTCTGGGTGTAAAGAAAGGAGCCCTGATAATGACCTGTCCGTCTTTCTTCAACTGCAGACAGATCGTTTTCCTTCGTCTCCTGCTTCTTAAAAGTGTGTACCCGGGATTCATTTTTCTCTTTCAAATTTTAATGCAACTGGGCGTCAATTCCGGTCCAATACCTTCCGGACCGCCAACCCGAACTTGTCCATGAGGTAAGGCTTCTGTATATAGGCACCTGCGCCCAGTTCCCGGACTTCCCTGACCTTGTCCGTTTCTGAATATCCACTCACAATAACGGCCTTCTGCTTAGGAGAAAATTCCAGTATTCTGCGGTATGTTTCCAGACCGTCCATCCCCGGCGTCATGATCATGTCCAGAACCAGGAGGTCGACCTTGGTGGTTTGCAGGTATTCCAACGCCTCTTCACCGCTGGAAACAGCCGTGGCCTGATATCCCAGCGTAGTCAGCATGTTCAAGGCAAGCTTCCTCTGTTCTTCAACGTCGTCCACGACCAGAATCGATTCATTTCGGCCTTCATATTCTGAAAACAATGGCTTCTGCTGTTCCGTGTCCTCTGCCTCTCGGACTGCAGGGAAGTAAAGCGTAAAAGTCGTTCCTTCTCCTTCGGCGCTCTTGACATCGATATAACCGCCATGATCCTTCACGGCGCCCCAGACCACGGCCAGACCCAGCCCCGTTCCGCTTCTGCCCATCATTTTTTTGGTGTAAAAAGGTTCGAAAATCCTGCCGATGTCCTTGGGGGCGATGCCTTTTCCCTGATCGGACACGGTCAAGATTATATGTTCTCCTTCCTTCAATTCGTCATATCCGGAAACCGGCGAATCGAGATAGCGATTTTCCGTGCCGATCATAACTTTTCCCTGCTCAAATGAAGCTTCGGCGGCATTGGTCAACAGGTTCATGACCATCTTTCCCAGGTGCACCGGTGAACCTTTAATGTTCAGCAGATCGGGATTCAAGTCGGTTCGGAAGGTCACGCCGGGGTAAAGGGATTTTAACGTCTCGAATTCGGGCGTCTTCAGACAATCGTAAATAATCCTGTTCAGGTTGAGCACCTTTGATACGGTCACTCCTCTGCGGGTGAGGGCGAGAAGATCCTGGATGATCGCCGCACTTCTTTTTCCGGACTCCAGGATATTAATGATATGACCCCGAAAGGGGCTGTCTTCCGGCATCTTCAGCAAAAGCAGTTCAGAGTATCCCACCAGGACGCCCAGGATATTGTTGAGATCATGGGCAACCCCGCCGGCCATGGTCCCCAAGGCTTCCATCTTCTCGGCGCGATGCAGGCGTTCTTCCAGGCGTTTCCGCTCTTCTTCCGCTTCCAACCGCGAGGAAATATCCCGAATGGCTGCGATATGGACGGGACGCGAATTCCAAATAAAATGACTGGCGGTGATTTCCACGGGGAAAACCGTCCCGTCTTTTTTCCGGTGCCAACGGACAGGGATCAGCGTTTTCCTGCCGGTCATTGCAGCCCGCGTATCCGATGGTTCTGCAGACAAGTCGGTGTTCTTTCGTTTAAGGAGTTCATCATGGGTGTAACCATATAGTGCGGTTGCCGTTGCGTTGGCCTCGTAGATCTGCCCCGTTTCGTTATCGATAAGGAAAAGGGCGTCCGAACTCAGTTCGAAAAGCTGCTGGTATTTCTCCTCCGCTCGCTTTCTTTCTTGTTCCTGCCGGTCCCTTTGCAGTCGGGCGTGGAGAATCGGAGCAATGTGACCGGCAATACCTTCCTGAATCTTCCGATCTTCCTCGGTATAATCCCTC
>MVQR01000184.1 GCA_002067815.1 Syntrophus sp. PtaB.Bin001
ATGTATAAGGGAAATGCGCGCTACGACAGCAAGGACATTCCGCAGGCTGACGATCTTCTGGGCCGGACTCTGGTATTGGGGATCAACATCAGGATGCCGGAGGAGCGAATGACACAGATTCGGCAGGCGATCGAAAAGGCGGCCGGCGTTCTATAATTCCAATTCCATACCAAAGCGCTGGTTTCGTTGGCGGCGTTATCGGCTCCTCGACATACTTCCATGTATGCCTGCGTCGCCTCTGCCTTGCCGCCTTGCTATCATCTTTGATCTGAAATTGGAGAATCTTAAATATAGGAGAAAACATCGTGTATATTGTCACCGGCGGGGCCGGTTTTATCGGCAGCGCCTTTATCTGGAAGCTGAATTCGGAAGGGATCGACGACATCCTGGTTGTGGACAATCTGGGTGAGTCGGAAAAATGGAAAAATCTCGTCAATCGACGTTATAACGATTACATCCACAAGGAAGATTTCCGGCACATGATGGACGAGGAAGCCCTGCACTTCGACAATGTGGAGGCCGTGATTCATCTGGGAGCCTGTTCGTCCACGACGGAGCGGGATGCCGATTACCTCATGGACAACAACTTCCACTATACCTGCGATCTGGCGGCTTGGGCGGCATCAAAAGGCATCCGGTTTATCTATGCGAGTTCCGCGGCCACTTACGGCAACGGTTCCCTGGGCTTCGATGATGATCTGGGCGGGATTGGGCGCCTTCGGCCGATCAACATGTACGGCTATTCCAAGCAGCTTTTCGACCTGTGGGCCCTGCGGCACGGGCTGCTCGACAGTATCGCGGGCATCAAGTTCTTCAATGTCTTCGGACCCAATGAATATCACAAGGGCGATATGACAAGCGTTGTCTTCAAGTCCTTCCACCAGATCCGGGAAACCGGGCGGGTGCGGCTTTTCAAGTCCTATCATCCCGATTATGCCGATGGCGGGCAGAAACGTGATTTTGTGTACGTGAAAGACTGCGTGGATGTTCTCTGGGAACTCGTCCGGGACCGGGAAGTAAACGGGATCTTCAATCTGGGAACCGGCAAGGCGCGGACATGGAATGATCTGGTGAATGCCGTTTTCGCAGCGATGAATCTTCCGCCTCAGATTGATTACATCGAAATGCCCGAATCGCTCCGCGGACAATACCAGTACTTCACCGAGGCGCGGATGGGAAAACTGCGGAAGACGGGAATTGATGCTAATTTCCGCACGCTGGAAGAATCAGTGGCCGATTACGTCCAGAATCATCTCCAGGTCGAAAATCCTTATCTATAGAAAAGTAAAGAGGAAAAGGTCATGAAAATCGTCTGCATCATCCCCTCGCGTTATTCCTCCAGCCGGTTTCCGGGAAAGCCCCTGGCCGATCTCTGCGGCAAGCCGATGATTCAGCATGTTTACGAACGGGTCCTGAAATCGGATCTGGTTTCTGCGGCGGCGGTGGCCACGGATGACGACCGGATTTATGAAGCGGTCCGGAAGTTCGGCGGAACGGCGATCATGACGGCATCCAGGCACCGGTCCGGAACGGACCGCATCGCCGAAGCGGTCAATTCAATGGATCTGGGCGATGACGACATTGTCGTCAATGTCCAGGGAGACCAACCCATCTTCGAACCGGCCCAGATCGACGAGGTAACCCGCCCTCTCCGGGAAGATCCGTCCCTGCCCATGGCGACCCTGATCTACCGGATCGTCCGCGAGGAGGAGATCACCCACCCCAATGCGGTCAAGGTAGTTTTCGATGCCGATTACAATGCCCTTTATTTTTCCCGGTCGACCATTCCCTATATCCGGGACGACCGCCATCCCATCGCCTATTACAAGCATCACGGGATCTACGCCTACCGGCGGAACTTTCTCCGCACCTTTACCGCGCTGGAAGAGGGAAAGCTGGAGCGGGTGGAGTCTCTGGAGCAGCTGCGTGCCCTGGAATTCGGCTATCGGATCCGGGTCGTCGAAACCCTCCATGATTCCGTGGAAGTGGATGCCCCGGAAGAACTCGCCCGGGTCCGGAACATCCTGCGGGGCGGATAACGGTCATTAATTCCTGATTGTCAGGAAAGAATGACCGGCATCGGCACTGTCTTTTCCGGCCAGCCTCCTCGCTGGTTTGCGCCGCTGTACTCTCCGAACCATACCGTGCTGACCATGAAGTTCCCTTCCGTTCCCGCCTGGCGGACACGGTCCAGTGAAAAGCCGAATTGAGCCGCCCCACAGCTCACCCCCAGTTTGAAGGAACGATTGGCCGCCTTGGTATCAGCCTTGCGGTAGCGAATGCTGATGTACTGGAGCGATTCTTTGAAACTTCCCGCGAGTTTCCTCTTCATTGCCTCGGAGAACTCGTTTTGGATATCCGGTGTATCCTCCTTGAACGCATGCTGCATTCTCGAAAGCTCCATCAGTTTGCCCGCGGGCATTTTAAAGGATGCCTCAATCAGAAACGCTCCCGGCACCTGTCCCTTTTCAAACTGGGCAAGGCTGATGATATCCTTCACAGCGCCCTGCAGCCCCTCATCGTGGAGAAACGTGCGCAGGTTTTTGACGCCCACCTGCAGCGATTTCGCCAGGCCTGCTTCCAGAGTCCGCATTTCCAGATATTCTCTACAGACATCGAGAGCAGCTGCCATGTGGTCCAGTTGTTCACTTTCATACTTGCATTTGACATAGAGCGCCTTGACACCCGGATACCGCTTATTGCTGCTCGCGGATTGCTCTCCTCCTTTCGAGGCGAACCAATGACTGATTCCGGTGAATGCTTTTGCATACAACTTCGCCCGGGCCTTTGCTTCTTCCAGAGCCAGGGAAATCAGTTGGCCGCATAGGCGCCTGTCTCTCTCCTTGGCCGTGTCCGAAGGCTGGGGTTTGCAGTTCTGGTTTGCCTGGGCCGCTAAAACACCGGGCAAGCCATCTTGCGGTCCATTCCAGGGAGGGCCGTCCATGTGCTTCCAGTAGTCTTTCACGGCCGCATCCACCTCTTTGATGTTCCTGCGCCAGTCTCCCGTGTCCGTGCTGGCGATCCAGTTCTGCAGCGTAGGAAAGGTGCTCAATGCGGTGGGCAATACATTCTTGATTGCGTTATCTACAAAGTTTCTCACAACGGCCAAGTCGGGCACATCCGTTCTGAAAAGGATCCGGCACTGTTCGTAACTGTTCCAGTATTTTACCAGACTGGGCAAGGTAAGGCTCTGGCCGACCACAAAACCGCTACCTTCCAGCAGCAGCCGATTTTTTTTCGACCAGTAGGCGATGCCCGTCTCGTAAGACATGGAGTTGACCGTTTCCCAATTCTTTTCCAGCTTCTTGAATTTGTCTTCCAGAAAGGTCATTTTGAGCGACTTGGAGGTAAGTGTGGCTTTGAAGTTGCCGCTTTTATAGAGGTCCAGGTCCGGCGGTGCTGCGGTTTCCATGATCTTGGTCTTGCCCGGACCTCCGTGTTCCTTTTTATCGTAGTAATTGCTGAACGCGGCGGGAGATGTGTCCACCTTCTGCGTCAGTTCCGGGATGAAGGTCGTTTGCGGGTCGCCAATCGCCACGGAATTGGTTTGCCCGTATGTCACGGGGTTCGGCTTGACCACCGCGCAGCCCAGCTCCAGCTCCATCGCCAAGCCGAAGAGCTGCCCGCCTACCTGCTTATAGAGGATTTTCGTCTCTTGCGATAGAACGACATCGGGATTGGGACAGGGGGTATTCAGCCGGTAACTGGAGGTTTTGGCGGTCCATTTGATGCTCGGCAGCTTTGCCGACAGGGAGAATGTCCCTCCGGGGCCGACGGTTTGATCGTTGAACGTCCCGGCGTGGATGGCCGCGGTTGCCGATACCCCGGCGCTCAGTCCGGCGCTCGCTTCCTTGGTGTGTATCCACCAGCTCAGATAGCAGCTGGGATTGATGTCCGTGTGGATATCAGAGAGCGCCTGCTGGAAATCCTTCTTCTGGGCCGAGGAGGTTGATTTCAAATGTTCCGTAAACCACGGGGTCATCTGCGCCCAACTTTTCTCGGTATGGGTGGGAGCCGGATCCGTGGCTAACACCCACGTTCCGTCCAGTCCCGCACTTGCCGAAGCGGTAAGGTTGATCGCAAAGCCCAGGGAATCCATATCGCTGATGCTGAGGTTGAACATACTGGTCGTATCGAACTTTCCCCCGACCGTTACTCCCACCCCCCCCTTCATGTTGGTCCACTTGCCGAGCATGCAGCTCAACACCACGGGGTGCCACGCTCTGTCGTGGGCTGTGATGACCTCATGGTGTTCTTGTTCATGTGCTTCCAGCAGATTGGTCACCGCCCTGGCCCGCCATCCTTCGGCTTGTCGGGGAGGGGATGCGATGGGAGGACGACTCAAACTCCGAATTTGAAATTCGGCGAAATTTCCCTGGTTGGCAACATAGAGAAACCGATGGGAGGCATGTTTGGCGCTGAAGTTGCCCGAGACGGAAAAAGTCAGGAACATGGACACTCCCGGCGGGATGAATATCTTGGCCAGATCGACGGCGAAACTGACTCCCGCGCCGTACCCCAGCGTCTCGAAGGCGTGCTGCGCCTGACCGCGGTAATCGGCCCCGGAGAACATAAAAGCGTTGAAAAGTTCCTCGGGGGTGGGTTGAGCGGGCAATCCCCTGCCGTAATTTTCCGGATGGGAGGCGTGCGCCTGCAAAAGCTCTCCACTGATCGGTTTGCGGTGAGCCAGCGCCTGACTCGTCAAATGTTCTTTCAAAACGTCACTTTTGTACCAATCGGTCACCCAGGTGCGCATGCCGTTCCATAAATCGGCCCAATATCCCATGAATCTCCTCCTGTGCAGATGTCGCGTGAAATGAAAATTGCCGGGCTTTTCTAATGACTAACTTCAATCATTTCAAAAATAAACTGATACCGTGTGCGGTCAGAGAAGCAACTTGGTCATTCACTGAAACCGGAAACATTCTTTGCAAATCGACGGCCAATTCGAAGAGTTTCCTTTGTCTTAAAAGCCATACATAACTGATGGGAGGGTTTTTGAAGTGGTCTGGGACTTCGGCGGAAGGGAGTTCATGACGGCGTCAAGGCACCGGCCAGGCAAGAGATTGCCCGTTACATACAATGCTTCGATGTTTACCCGCTCTTGCTCCTGTCTGTCATATAAAAAAAGACAAGGCCGGTTTCCCGGCCTCGTCGGTAAAAAATAATGTAATAAAGCAAAAACTGCAGC
>MVQR01000185.1 GCA_002067815.1 Syntrophus sp. PtaB.Bin001
CGGATGAAGCGGATCAGTCGCCGGGGACGCGGATCGCGGGAATCCATCGGTTCCGTGACCGAAGGGCATTCATTCCAGCCGAAGGGGCGATCGAACATTTTTCCCGTGGTAATGATCTCGTGGTAATATTTCGAAGAGATGACCGTTTCAGGAAATGTATCCAAAACGCCGTCCATTTCCGAACGCACATCCCGAAGCTGAGATTCCGTCCAGGAGAAGCCGTCGACACCTTCGTCATTGGATAGAAGCTGCATATGGACCTTGAGGCCCACGTCCCGGATGCGGCGGATAATCGGCTCGATCTTCCCTACTTGTTTAGGCGTGATCGTGAACAAATAATAGGTCCAAGGATCCCCTTCATAATTCCGGCTGGATATAGCGAAGGTGTCCTTTCCCCTGAGCCGTTTTTCATCATCGGAATCGCCCCAAAGTGATATCCCGATCATCAGATCGGGGAAACGCTCCCGGGGAACACGGATCAGCCCATTGGTGGCACAGTAAGTAGGCAACCTTTTATAGAAGGCCTCAATGCGATCAAGGTACAAGGTCGGCTCCCCACCGATCAGGATCGCCAGATTGACTCCCCGATTTTTTTCGTTGTCAACAAATGCTTCCCATTTTCGGATATCCTCTTCCTCCCTGGCAGCCTCATGTTCGCCGGAAGAGAAAAAGAAACATCCCTTGCAGCGAAGGTTGCAGCGATTCGTCACGTCATAGATGGAACTGCGGATATTCAGACTGGATATCCGTCGATACCTTGCATACCAATCTTCATCCAGCAGGGAACTTACGGTTTTCATAAATCCTCGATCGATAAATACAACAGGGTCTTACTTTATCGTTTGATTAAAAAAACATCTTGTTATTCCGATTCATATCAAAGCGCCGTTTTCGGCGGCCAATCGGGTTTCCGACAATTGCCTTAGCCTATTTCAGGTCTCTTCCCCACCCTAAAGTTCGAATCCCGGGGGCGCAATAAGCTCATCGCAGAGATTTTCCCCTTTTTCGTACCCTCTTACCCACACGGCCAGATAGGTATCCACATAATCAAGCCAGGAACGAAAAGTCAGGGGGTCGGTTACATGACGATAAAGCCGCGAAGTCACCACGGCGCTTCCCGAAGCATAATGGCGGCAGTCATCACAGTCTGTATCGGGAACACAGCAGGCCGCGTTCCTGTCCCAGGTCAGATCAGTCCGGTATTGCCGGAAGGAACGGCCCAGACCGATATCCGTTGAAGAGTTTCTCCGGGGATAGGTGCAGCAGAACAACGCATGCAGGCCGAGGGGATGAGTATGGGCCACGGCACTGTAACAGGAGAACAGAACATGGCGGGGATAACGATGCAGCAAATCCATCATGACCTCACGGACGCGGGAAAGGGATTTCCTGTCATGACGCAGCGTTCCCTGATAACCCACCGGCGAGGAAAAGATATTGAAGGTTACTCGGCAGTCATAGGAGGCAAGAGTCTCAACCACGGAATAAGCCTCTTCGATATTCTCTTTCGTAAAGGTGTAAACGAAAACCGCCCGGGGATCACCGCGATAATTTTCAATCTGAGTTTTCAGAAGATTGCGGGCCTGACGGACTCGGACGCTGGTGTCGTCATTTCCCCAAACCGAAATATGGATATTATAACCTATTGATTCGGGTATTCTTATAAATCCATTGGAAGCAATGCATCCCCGGGGAATTTCTTCATAACATACGGAAAGAAGCTCCGGGACCAGGGAAGGTTCCGCTCCGGCAAGCACTACGTAAGTAATTCCCCTTTCCTTCTCGGCTGTCATCAGTTTTCGCCAAGCTTCGGGATCCCGATTTTCCCGGGCAAGGGGCTTTACTCCCTCATAATAATAGCAACCATCGCAGCGCAGGTTGCAGCGATTTGTCATATCGAAAGTCGATTCCCGAAGGAAGAAGTACTTCCGAACCTTCTCCCAGCGCTCCCGAACAAAGGGATCTTCAAGAAGCTGGGAAAATTTCCATTTCTTTTCCTGGTGAAGGTCTTTCTTAATCCGAAGCGTTCGGAATCCACCGGTTGTTGAAGTATACATAACGGCCTTTTTACTCTTGACTAATTCCCGGACAGTTTCTTCTCAATATAACGGGCAATTAGGGATAGATTTTTCAATCCCGGATAATCATCTTCATCAATTTCTATATCGTATTCGTCCTGCAACGCCAGGGCGATCGTGGCCAGATCCATACTGTCAATCCCCAGTTCATCCACCAAGTCCAGCTGAGGATCGAAGGTTTCCGGTGTTACGTCCTGAAGCTTTAATTCGAAGATGACGATTTCAGCCACTCTTCTGATTATCGTATCGATGTCAAGATCTATTGACATTCATAAACCTCCTTCTTTGAAAAGCACAAACACCATGGCAGTGTTATCTGTTCTTTCGATATACAAATGCTGCAAATTTTCCGCCAGAACAATCCGGAAATAAGCATTTGTTCCTAAACTTGCTCTCATGCAAGGATCACTTTCGCAACGAGGCCTGTACAATGCCATTTCCGGCCATTTCCCCCTTCAGCAGGACCTTGAAGGAAGATATCAACTCATCTTCTGATGTCCGGCACAGCAGTGATATTTCAAATGTTTCGCCGGGCCTGATAGGTAAGTTAAATCTGGCTTTGCGAACGCCAAATGATTGAAGATCAAATCCCTGCCCCTCTCCAAAATAACGGAGGGCTTTCAACACCAGGAAAATCAGGGCAATGCCGGGCAGTATCGGCTCACCGGGGAAGTGGCCGCTGAACCATGGCGAATAGTGCGGCACCATGGCCTCCAGGATTACTATGTTCGGCGGCTCAAATGTCAAATTCGCCGGGATATCCCAGGATTCCATCATCTCACCACAAACGGCCAATTTTACAGGGTAACAACCTTAAATACCCCATCCTCATCTTCGGAGCGCTGTCTATATCATTGTTTTAATAGTCAGGCAAAAGTTTTTTATGCAACGGAAAGAACACTTTCCATGACCGGCCTGCCGATCACTTCCTGAAGAGGCGCAACTTTATACCCTCGCTCGTCAATGCCGTCCAGCAATCGTTCCAATTCAGAGCTCCACAGGTTTACATCAGTTTTCTCCGAATAACGGATGTCGTGGATCAGAAGAATACTTCCCATTCTGACTTTTTTAAGCAGTTTTCCGGAAAGCCCCTTTATCCTGCGGTTGCCGCAATCAAAGGCCCGACAGTCAAAATTCACGCAGGACATTTTCCGTTGATGCAGAATAGGACCGAGACGCGGGTTGGTAATCCCCACCGGCGGCCGGAATACCAAAGGGCATATTCCGAAAGAAGACAGCGCTTCCTGCAATCGATCTATTTCCTGGGCCAGACGCCGGGATGAACGAAACATCAGCAGCACATCATGATCATAAGAATGATTTCCTACCGTGTGCCCATCCTTGATGATTTCTTGTAAAAGGTCGGGATGCTTCACGGTTTGTCTGCCGGTCACGAAAAAGGTGGCCTTTATTCCTCTTTGTCTCAATATAGACAGTGCAAGAGGCGTCATTACGGGGTCCGGACCGTCGTCAAATGTCAGAGCTACAAGGCGCCGCGTCGAATCTCCTCGGCTGATCAACGGCAGAAAATAGCCCCATCTTGGGAAAAAAGGCGCGACGGTGCAGGAAACTATATAAAGGATCAAAGGGATGCAACTCCATAAGGGACCAAGAAAAAGCAAGACCGCCGCCGCTGTCAGGGCGCCCATGCCGGTCAGGAGCGCCGGGGTGATCAGTAGGCGCGAAAAGAGATTTTTCATGACTGAATGTAACGAGCTCTTCTTATTTATCGCTTTCTACAAGCAAAGAGCGTATGGCTGATGCCGACGCCGTCGATGTCCTCTTCCACCACAAGGTCCGCTTCTCTGAGGCAGCGCAACATGTCCTTGGAATGGTACATCTTACTGTTGCCGTTTGCCATGCAGGTAAAGTAGAGGGAAGTGCCTATTAAGCAGTAACGCGCCGCTTCATAGCTCTGGCGGTCCCAATAGGTTTCCAGGATGTACAAAACACTTGAATTGTCCATGGCAGCGTACGCCCTTTTTAAAATGGAGACAATCTCGTCTTCGGAAAAACAGTCAAGAAACTGGCTCATCCAGATCGCGTCATATCCTTCGGGGAAGGATCTGGACTGATCAAGGATATCTATGGCTATTGTAGAGATACGCTTTTCCAATCCATTTTCACGGATGTTCTTTTCAGCCATGTCCAGTTGTCCGGGCAGATCGAGGATGGCAACGGCCACCTCCGGAGAGTATTCGACACACTGGAATGCCCACCTGCCGGTATTACCCCCGATATCCATGAGTTTTTTATGGTTCCTCTTGAATACAAGCGGAAGCGCGTCCGGAAAGGCATAGTCGGAATGATAGTGGTCAAAGTCAAACCAACTTTTTTGAACCTTTTCCGGCAGAGACGACAAACCTTGATAAATGGTTTTCCAGGGACCTAACTCCCTGAGACCCGCAGGCTTCCCCGTTTGTATGGCCTCCTCAAGGTTGAACATACCCCGGTAACACACGTCGTGGACGAAATCCATGTTTACCTGCGTCATCCTGTCGTTGAGGATAAAGAAACCACATTTGGTTATGTAATAGCGTCCCCCTTCAAGGCGCAGAATATCCATAGCCATGCCGGCTTCCATGAGGACTTTGACGCCATAAATTGAAATACCGAGATCGTTTGCCACCTCTTCCGGTGTTATCCCTTTTCTCCTGTTTTTCTTCACGAGGTTCAATATCCCGGAATCTCTCAGCACTCGAGCCGCCTGGAACATGATGGGCGCAAAAGCGATCTTTTGCGCTTCGTACTTGGCCTGAATGGTCGATATGTCCTCATCTATTAAGTTACTCATGATTATTCTCCGCCTTCTTGCTCCTCACCTTTCATGGGCGTATTTCTTAATTATTTGAACTAATTGCAGCAGCGATTTCAAGACAGGATTTCCACTGCCGATACATCATCCCCAAGTCCAAGGACGAGAATCCCTCGTCCGCCCGTGGTAAATAAGCGGCCGCTGTTGAGTGACGCCGGAATTTCGCCTTTCCGTGCGAATGACACAGCCAGAACCACCGCCACCGCCGACGCAGATGCAAATTCCCCAATCCACCTTCGGTAATCAATTACCGGACCGTAAAATCCGGTAAGAGCAAGAAATCTATCCAGGCGCTG
>MVQR01000186.1 GCA_002067815.1 Syntrophus sp. PtaB.Bin001
CCTGGAGGTCTTCTCAAAAGCAGTGAAATCTGCCTATATGCCACTGCCTGCTTGGAAAGATCGTCATAAATAATAAGAGCGTCTTGTCCTCTGTCTCTGAAATATTCGCCGATGCTGCATCCAGCGTAAGCAGCGATGTATTGCAGTGTTGCTGGGTCGCTTGCACAAGCAGCGACTACACAGGTATAGGACAACGCGTCATATTTTCTAAGGTTCTCAACAATTTGAGAAACCGTTGATTTCTTCTGACCAATGGCCACATAAATGCACTTTACACCGGTATCTTTTTGACGAATAATGGCATCAATACCAATAGCCGTTTTTCCAATTTGACGGTCGCCAATAATCAGTTCCCGTTGTCCTCTCCCGATCGGCGTCATTGCATCTATAGCTTTAAGACCAGTGTACATTGGTTCGTTAACAGGTTGTCGCTGAATAACGCCAGGAGCGATCATTTCTATTCTACTGAACTCAGTAGCGCCTAACGGACCTTTCCCATCAATAGGCTCACCTGTAGCGTCAATTACTCTTCCTAACACTGCCTCTCCAACTGGGATTTGGGCAATTTTACCGGTTCGCTTAACGATGTCACCTTCTTTAATATGCGTAACCTCTCCGAGGACAGCCACACCAACGTTATCCGCTTCAAGATTTAGCACCATCCCCATGATACCACCCGGGAACTCAAGCAGTTCCATGGCCATTGCATTCTCAACTCCGTATATCCGGGCAATACCATCACCAACGGATAACACGGTACCGGTCTCACTGACGTCAAGCTTTCGCTCGTAGTCTCGAATTTGTTTGGAAATAATTTGGCTTATCTCTTCTGCCTTGATTGTATCCATGGTCTATACTGCCTCCCCTAAGAGATTCCTTATATTACTCAATTGTGTCTTTATGCTTCCGTCATAAAGTGTATCGCCGACCCTGATCACTATCCCACCCATCAGGGACCGATCCTCCTCAATGGTTACTTCCGTCTGCTTACCGGTCATCTGTTCCAACCCTTGCTTAATATCAGCAGTTACACTTGCAGGTAAGGGAAAGGCCGTTTTCACACTGACCCGGACTCTCTTCAATACTTCATCCATGAATCCACGGTAGTAATCAGCAATTACGGCAAGCATTCCTATTCTTTTTTTATCTACAAGCAGTTTTAAAAAGTTTGCTGTCATCTCTGACATAGTTACTTTTTGAATAATGGCTTCAACAACTGCCTTCTTTTCAGCCTGCTCAAAAATTGGATTCGCTAGAAACTCTTTCAGTTTTTTATCTCCTTGAACAATCCGCGCGAACCCACTCAACTCTTCATAATACTTTTCATAAAGTTTGTCTTCACCGGCTATATCAAAGAAGGCCTTAGCATATCGCTTTGCAATACCGCTATTGATCAATGTTTTCTCACCACCTTATCCATATAATCTTTTACCATATTTTCATGATCCTCAGGAGTAATGTTCCTCTTCAGGATGTCCTCAGCCAATTGCACTGACAGCTGAACAGCCTCCATTCTTAGCTGATAGCTGGCTTTCTTGAGCTCCTGTTCAATTCTTACCTGAGTATCTTCCTTCATTTTCTCAGCGGCCTTCTTTGCATCCTCAAGCATTTTCTCTTTTTCAGCCAACCCTTGAGCCTTAATCGCTTCATAAAGCCCCTCGATCTCACCGGTAGCCTTGTCTAGCTTTGTAGAATACTCTTCAAATTTTCGCTGAGCTTCTTCTTTAGCCAACCTAGCTTCTTCAAGGGCTTTCTTAATGTCTTCCCTCCGACCGCCAAAAAAGCTTTTAATCTTATCCGCTAACAGCCAATACAGAAGTCCCATCAGGACGGCAAAATTAAGAACCCGCCAACCAAAGTTCTTCCAATCCGGTCCTTCAGCGCCACCCTCGCCGCCACCTGAGGCCAAGGCTACTGATGACAGCAGGATCATGAAAAAGAGGAAAGCCGGAATACACCGACAAAATCCTTTTAGGGAAACCCGCCAATTACAACTTCTCATTTGATACTCCTTCCCATAACTTTCTCGGCAATTTCCATCGCGATATTTTCTGACTGCTCACGCAGAACACGCCTTGCCTCACCAACTTCTTTCGCAACTTTAGACTCAAATTGTTCAACTATTCGCGGAATTTCACTACGCGCAGCGTCCAAGATACCCTTAGCAGCCTCGGCTCCTTCCCGGACGATTTCTTTTTTCTGTTCGAGTGCATCATTTTTCGCCAATCGCAGCTTTTCTTCATATCGAGCTTCTTTCTGCTCTATTGTGAGGTTCAACTCTTTGATTTCCCGTTCGGATACTTCAATTTGTTCCTTCCTTTTCTCAATTATCCCCATAATTGGCTTGTAAAGCAGAACATTTAAAACAAAAATCATAATAAAAAAATTTATCAACTGAATCCATACAGTATAATCAAGACCAATTGTCATAATGCAGCCCCTTCTATTTATTAATCAGCTTATTTCAAAATCAACACTTACAACTTAAATAAAAGAACAGCCGGACGGACATTACACGCTGTCCACCCGGCTGCGACTTACGACTTTCATCAGCCTATTAGAATTCCTTTCGGTTTCACAAATAAATAATTCAACATCTCGAAACTCAGAACTCATACTCTATAAACTCCAAATATCATCAACCAACAGGCGACGTTGCATTAATCATAACTAAAATAGAATGTCAAGAACTTTTGGATGGAAAAACGTATTCGTAATTATGTCTCGGCTGTTTTTTGATTATGTCCTGGCTATTTATTGCACATATTTACATTTGAAGAATATATCTCCTCATACTTACATTAAGAAGCAACCCAATACATGTGAGCAAGGAAACAATGGCTGATCCACCATAACTGAAAAAAGGAAGGGGGATGCCAACCACCGGCATTATTCCTAAAACCATACCGATATTGATGAAAACTTCCCAGAAGAGTAATGCAGCAAGCCCAAAGGCGACTAAAGTACCTAAAAAATCACGTGAATGGAGAGATATTTTTAAACTCCAGAGAATCAACAACATAAAAAGCATAATCAAAGCCCCTCCGCCCAGAAACCCCCATTCTTCCGCAAACACCGAAAAAACAAAATCTGTCTGCTGTTCAGGCAGGAACTGAAGTTGAGTCTGCGTTCCCTTAAGAAAGCCCTTACCAAAAATTCCTCCTGAACCAACAGCGATCATTGACTGAATAATGTGGTAACCAGCCCCCAGAGGATCACGCTCTGGATTTAAAAAAGTCAAAACCCGTTCCCTTTGATATTCTTTCATAAAATACCATCCGACCGGCATCATGAGGACGATTATGGATATGAGATAGGCTAGTGATTTTAAACGTATTCCAGCAAACAAAAAAATAGATGCCGAAACGATAAGCAGAATCAATCCAGTCCCCAAATCAGGCTGCTTCAGGATAAGGATAAAGGGAATAAAAAGGAATAAGAGAGGAAGCAAAAGCTCCTTTAAATGGTATCCTTGGTCATTTTTATGTTCGTCGAAATACTTGGCCAAAATCAAAATAAGTGTCAGTTTGACCAATTCTGATGGCTGAAAAGAAAAACTTCCCAAAGTGATCCATCGTTGAGATCCATGAGTTGCATAACCATAAAAAAACACTATCACCAGAGAAATGACAGCCATACCGTGCAAAATATAAGCATATCGGCATATCAACCGGTAATCGATACAAAACGCGATGCTCATGCATAGAAAGCCTACCGATATCCATTGAAGTTGTTTAATATAGAAAGGATTCGCTTTGATGCTGGAAAAGCTGTAACCTGCGCTATAAATATTTAAGACACCAATGGCACAAATAATCAAAACGAAGGTAAGCAAGGTCCAGTCAAAGTTAAGAATAAGCCGCCGATCAAACCTCATAATCCCACCTTTGAGAAATTATAATTTCCAAAAGCCTTAATCCGGGTCTTCAATCTTCCGTTTCAGCCCCTGACTTAATATCTTTCTCTCCGGATATCTCCTGAAGTTCCATTTTCTCTTTCATCGGAACTTTACCTCCGTATTTTTTACTCTCAAAGTAGGCATCGATAACCTTTCTTGCAATTGGAGCTGCAGCCGATCCTCCGTGACCGCCATGCTCAACAATGACCGCTACGGCGATTTCCGGACTATTACAAGGAACAAAACAGGCGAACAATGCATGATCTTGATAAATTCGGGCCGATTGTACGGCCCGTCGAGTTCTTTCCGCGGAGGGAAGGCCAATCACCTGGGCCGTCCCCGTCTTTCCGCAGACATCCTGTTCCGGCCGCCGCAACGCGCTGCCGGTCCCACCTTTTTCATTAACAACACCCCAAAGACCGCTTTTTAACAACTCTATTGTTTTCTGGCTGAGCGGAAGCGTGTCCTTTTTTTCCGGTTTCATGATTTTAACAATCCTACCATCAGGTGTTTCTATTCGCTTGACTATCTGTGGGCGATAAAGCGTTCCCCCATTGGCCAGAGCACTGTAGGCACTGGCCAATTGTAGTGGAGTAACTGAGTTAAATCCCTGACCAATCGAAACCGATATGGTCTCCCCCAATTGCCAGGGCTGTTTTAATTTGGCCATCTTCCACTCTCTTGTGGGAATCACGCCTGCTTTTTCCCTCGGTATATCAATACCTGTCAAGGCGCCGAAACCGAACTTTTTCGCATACCAAGCAATCTTATCTACGCCAAGCATTTTTCCGACTGTATAGAAATAAACATCGCAGGATTCAACAATTGCCCTGTGAAGATTGACCATACCATGCCCATGCTTTTGCCAACAGCGGTAAGAACGGTTACCCAATTCGAAAGAACCGGTACACAATACTGATGTAGCGGGTGTAACCAACCCCTCTTCCAGTGCCGCAGCGGCAACAATTAATTTATAGGTGGAACCGGGCGGATATTGCCCCGATATCGCCCTATTCTCCATCGGGTGACTTGGATCTCGAGATAACATGTTCCAATTCTCCGAGGAGATTCCTCCATTAAACAAGTTTGGATCAAATCCGGGAGAACTCACCATCGCATATATTGAACCATCTCTAGGATCGATAGCAACGACGGCACCACTTTTGCCTTCCATGGCCTCCCATGCAACCTTTTGAATGTAAGCGTCAATCGTTAAAACAAGATTATAGCCAGAAATTGGATCAATCTTTCCGAGAACTCGAACTGCCCG
>MVQR01000187.1 GCA_002067815.1 Syntrophus sp. PtaB.Bin001
TTGCTCGGGGTCGTCCTCGTTGATCCCGTGGGAAATTCTCTCCATTGTGTTCTTATGACCCCCGAAGGTTTCGTGCTACTTGATGCAGTAGACGACAAAGGGATCTCAATCCGGAGAGGAGTGCCGCCGTTTGACTCACCGGCATTTACTGAGGGGATGATAGCGGATATCCGTTTAATGCTGCTTCCTCCCCGAGGGTTGTTTCGCGATGCCGGGCGGGAGAAGAACGGGAGTTTAATCTGCCGCTATTCGGATAGCGAAGGGAGAATAACTGATGTGACGGCAGGCGGGGGCGGAGACGATTGCCGGGAAATCCGTCAGTATGATGCATCCGGTTCTCTCCGGCGTGCTATTCGCCTTTTCCAGCCCGGCGAACCGGGGATTTTTGGAAAAATTGAACTTGATGCCCCGGGTATCATGGGATATTCACTGCGGATGACCCTGATTGAAGGAGAACCGCTGAAATAATCTAACAATCAGCCCATTCTGCCTAAAGGCCGGTCTGAAAGGATTTAAATTGAGTAGTGGTGTGGTCAGACCGGGGAAAGCCCTGGTAATCGGTTCCGGTATCGGAGGACTCAGTATGGCGATCCTCCTGGCGAAGCTGAACTACCGGGTTACAGTGATTGAAGGAAACAGCCAGCCCGGCGGATTGATGCGCGGTTACTGCCGTGAGGGTTTAGAGTGCCCGGTGGGCGTGCACTACATGGGATCACTGGGAGAAGGGGAACCTCTTCGCCGCATGTTCGATTATCTGGGAGTCGGTTCGAAGATTCCGGTTGAGCGGATGGGGCGGGACGGAGAAATTGACCGTTACCTCTTCAACGAAAAATTTTCCTTTTCCTTGCCGGAAGGCATTGACGCCTTTGAAGAGAGCCTGCGGCAGGCCTTTCCCGGCGAGCAGCGGCAGATTTCGGAAGTGATGGCAGGTCTTCGGGATGTAGCCGCCCGGATGTACAGACTTGATTTTCTCTATGCCGAGGATGGACCGCTCTTTGCGTTGCAGTATGCAGACGCATTGGAGGAATGGCTGCAGAAACGGGGATGCTCTCCACGGTTGCGCGGGGTTCTGGGGGTCGTCACTACGCTGATGGGTGTAACACCGGAGGAGTGTCCTGTTTTCTATCATCATATGGCATTGGTTTCTTTGTTATTTTCCGCATGGAGACCGGCCTGCGGCAGCGACCGAATGGTCGATGCCTTTGTTGACCGATTGCAGGAACTTGGCGGAGAGCTGCTGACCGGCGATCCTGTAAAGAAGATCAGGATCAGGGAAAAAGCGATAACCGGGGTGGTTCTTAAATCGGGGCGGGAGGTTGAGGCGCCGCTGGTTGTAGCTGCCGTTCATCCCCGGATTCTGTTGAGTCTGCTTTCGGAAGAGGACGTTAAACCGGCTTATCGCGAAAGGATCATGCAGCTTCAGGACACGGCGGGCGTATTTGCCGTAAATCTTGCCGTCGATGCCGTTCGGCATCCGCCCTGGCCCCATAATATTTATCGCCTGAAGACCGATGCGACCGGCTGGGCAAGGGAAGGGGCATTTTATCAACTCTGCCGGGGAAACGGAGACGTCAATCTCCTGACCTTGATTACAGGCAGTTCCATAGGCGAGTGGCGGCGATGGGAAGCGACGAAATCCGGTCTGCGCGGCAATGATTATGAAGAGGCCAAGGAACGGAAGGCGGATGCAATGATCGAAGAGGTTTTCAGTACCTGCGGACCTTTTCACGGATTGAAAAAACTGGATGTCTATACCCCCCTGACGCTCCGTGACTGGAGAAATTGTCCGGAAGGGTCAGCTTACGGAGTCCGCCGTTCTACACAACAGTTACTGCAACTGGTAACTCTTCAACGTCCCGCCGCCGGCGGACTATATCTAGCCGGTCAAAATGCGTGGGCTCCGGGGGTCATCGGAACCGTGCTTGGATCTTTTCAGGTGCTCAAACAGATCGTCGGCGTCGGCCGTTTTCAGGAAGAGCTGATGCGGGGCAGCGGGATAATTCCAGTTTCGGATCAAAGATGATACCTAGGCGGCAACGCAGGCATACACAAAAGTATGTCGAGAAGCCGATAACACAGCCAACGTAGATAGCGCTTTGATATTGGAATTGGGATAGCAGGATCGTGAAAATGATCCTGGTGGATTCGAGATGACAGAAAAAGTGATGGGAGCGGATATCTTTTCATGACGAGAACAGAAATCGAACAGCGCGTACTTGCCGTTTTTCGCAGTAATTTTGAAATCGAGAATCCCAAGCTGGACGACAATCTTCGGGAAATGCACAATTTTGACAGCATCGACGCTATTGAACTGCTGCTGGAGATTGAAAAGATGCTGGGTTCGGAACTTACCCAGGAAGAGAAGAAACGCGCCATGGATATCCGGACGATCAGTCAGATCTGTGACTATATTGAATCTTTGATCCGAGTCAGAAAGGCTGTTCCCGAAAACTGATCCGTTTGCCGTTGAAATAAGATAAAAGTGAGAAATTTATACTATTTGCCATATGGAAGAAAGAAGAGTTGTAATAACGGCAGGCTCGGCGATTACGCCCATCGGCCACGGTAAAAAGGCGATTCTGGACAGCCTTACCCAGGGCGTGTCCGGCGTCAAGCCGCTGCGGAAGGAAGAATTTCTTTCCCAGTATATCCATTCGCGCGTCTTTGGCACCGTCGATTATCCCATCAGTTATGATTTCAAGCGGGCGAATCGCAAGACCATGGGACCGGTTTCCTGGTATGCCTGCCAGGTGGCGAAAGAGGTCCTGGAGCAGTCCGGCCTGGATGAATCCTTCATCACCTCCGGCCGGTTGGGGATTGCCTTTGGCTCGACTCACGGCAGTCCCACCGTCCAGCGGGATATCTACCGGAACTTCTTTTCCGAATCGAGTGCGGAATTCGCCGCCATCGGCGCAGTAGACTATCTCAAGTCCATGGTTCATACCACGGCGGTCAACATCACGAAAATGTTCGGCATTACGGGCAGGGTCATTGCCTCTTCTACGGCCTGCACGACCAGCAGCCAGTCCATCGGCTATGGCTATGAAGCCATCCGCTTCGGCCGGCAGGATGCCATGCTCTGCGGCGGCGCAGACGAATACGACACCACGACGGTGGCCGTCTTTGACAATCTTCTGGCCTGTTCCACGGCCTTCAATGACACCCCCCAACTCACCCCACGGCCTTTTGACGAAGATCGCGACGGTCTTGTTGTCGGCGAAGGCGGCGCGGCGGTTCTGTTGGAGGAGTACGAATTTGCCAAAAAGCGGGGGGCGAATATCCTAGCGGAGGTTGTCGGTTTTGCCTGCAACAACAACGGCGGCGATCTGATCCTTCCTAATCTGAACGGGATTACCCAAACGCTGCGGCTGAGCCTGGAGGATGCCCGGATGTCGGCGGAGGATGTCGATTTTATCAGCGCCCATGCCACGGCTACCAAAATGGGGGACATCATCGAAGCGCAGGCGATTGCCGCCGTCTACGGGGACCGTCCCCGAGTAACGGCCCTGAAAAGTTACATGGGCCATACGATGGCGACCTGCGGGGTAATCGAGACCTTGCTTACTATCTACATGATGGAGGAGAATTTGATCGCTCCGACTCTGAATCTGAAGAAAATCGACGAACGCTGTGCCATGATCCGGCATGTGACGGACCTTCAGGAAGGGCGAATCAGCACGGCGGCCATTCAGAATTTTGCCTTCGGCGGCGTCAATACCAGCCTGATTCTCCGCAGAATATAATGCTACACTTCAATGTTCTGAAATACCTCCATAATCTCATTGTAACCCTCCTGTTGTGGACACATTACATTTTGGGCTTCATCCTTTTCTTTTCGCCCTTTTATCTTCTCGCCCTGATTTTTTCCCGGAATCGGGAGTCGGCCTTTCAGCGGCTTAACTCCCTCTTTTATCGGATCTTTTTTCGCCTTGTAAAAATACTGATTCCCCGCGTCCGTTTTGATATTTCCCCCGATGTGTCCGCCATTCGTTCCTCCGTCATTCTCTGTAACCATTTGTCCTACCTGGACCCCATCCTGTTGATTTCGATATTCCCCGGACATAAGACCATCGTGAAGAGCGATTTGTTCGCTCTCCCCATTTTCGGCTGGATGCTCCGTAAGTCCGGCTATCTGCCCTCCCTGGCGGAGGGGCCGAACGTTTCGCTGGTGATGCAGCAGGTTCAGGAAATGAAGAGCTATCTGGCCTCGGGAGGAAACCTGTTTATTTTTCCGGAAGGAACCCGCAGCCGGGACGGACGGATCGGTGCGTTCAACAAGGGCGCCTTCCGCATCGCCCGGATCTGCAAGGCGCCGATAAGTGTGCTGACCATCAGGAATACCCACCGGCTTTTTCAGCCGGGGAGGTTCCTCTTCAATACGACGGAATCCTTCAAGATTTCCGTTGACCTGGCTGGAAAACTGATGCCTGATTACGGAAACCCGTCTTTTTCGATAACCAAGTTGATGGTTCAGGTTCGTGACTTGATGGAACAGCCCGTCAAATAATCAAACTAATCATCATTTTTTCCTTGATGCCTGCATGCGGCAGCCTTATATAAATTTTTCATTGTTCAACTGAAACAACGGGTGCTGGGTAATTCGCAAAATTCGCGTCAACAGGTCCATTCAACTGTTGCAAGAGAATCAGCTGCTCTCACAGGAGAAAAATACATGAAAGTCATCGATTTCCACGTACATATCGGTTCGGTCGAGATCTGGACGCCCTGGGTGAAGGAATTTTTCCGGGAAAACAACCCCGGCTACTTCGACCGCTTTGCCGACAGCCTCAGAGCGGAGGATGTGGTTGACTTTTTTACCTCGCAGGGGGTGGATCGGATAGTCATGCTTGCCGAGTATGCGCCGAAATGCACCGGTGTGGTAACCAATGACGAGACTGCCCGGTTCTGCCGCAATCATGAGGAACTGATTCCCTTCGCGGCCCTCTGCCTTGAAGACAGCACTCCCTATGTTCTTCAGGCGCGCCATGCCGTGGAGGATCTGGGGATGAAGGGCTTCAAGCTCCTGCCTTCCTATCAGCATTTCTACCCCAACGATCCGTCTTTCTTCCCTTTTTATGATTATGTGCAATCGAAGGGATTGCCGATCATGTTTCATACGGGCACGTCGATCTTCAAGGGGACGAG
>MVQR01000188.1 GCA_002067815.1 Syntrophus sp. PtaB.Bin001
ACTGCCTGTGAATTATGGTAGTCCCTTACAGTTTTTTCTTGGAAAAGAAAGGGCCAGGAGATGCCTGTCGGAAAGCGGATAAAAAGAATCGGGATAATCGCCAACATCAGAAAAGCGACTGCGCTGGAATGTTCGGCAGACTTGAGAAAATGGCTGCTGGAACAGGGAATGGAAGTTTTCCTGGACAAGGAGATCGCGGCAGCCATAGGAGAAAAAGAAGGTCTGGACAGGCGTGACTTGGCGGAACAGTCGGATTTGCTTGTCGTTCTCGGGGGAGACGGTGCGATGCTGCGGGCAGCCCGTTCCGTTCGTGAATTCGAAATTCCCATTGTCGGCATCAATCTCGGGACATTCGGCTATCTTACCGAAATCAATCTCAATGAAATGTATCCTTCCTTGGAACGGATACTTCGAGGAGATTACTCGACTGAAGATCGGATGATGCTTGATCTGCAAGTACTCAGAGACGGAAGGACCTCATGCGAATTTACCGTACTGAACGATGTGGTTATCAGCCGGGGAAACCTGTCGCGAATTATCGACATGGAAACCGCCGTTGACGATCACTACCTGACGACATTCCGGGCCGACGGACTGATAATCAGCACGCCGACGGGCTCTACAGCATATTCCCTTTCCGCAGGCGGTCCAATTGTGTTCCCCTCGCAGAACGTGATCATTGTAAACCCCATATGTCCACACACGCTCACCAACCGGCCGATAATCCTCCCCTGCAATATGACGGTGACAGTCAAAGTCTGGTCTGAAGAAGAAGGCGTAAACGTAGATCTCGACGGTCAGGAGTCAGTTTCATTGAAATCCGGTGATACGTTGATCGTTCGCAGATCCCGCTATGTGACTACCTTGGTTTCTTCTTCGAACCGGGATTATCTCGAAATCCTGCGTTCAAAGCTGGGATGGGGCAGTCTGCCGGCCGTGAAACGATAATAAATCGATAATTTCAGGATGCTTGCGCAACTAAAAATTCGCAATTTTGCCCTGATCGACGCGTTGGATGTCTCATTCGACTCTGGGCTGAACATTATTTCGGGTGAGACCGGCGCCGGGAAGTCGATCATCATCGGAGCCATCGGACTCCTTTTGGGTGATCGGGCTTCAGCGGACATGATAAGATCGGGTGCCGAGGCGGCTGAAGTAGAAGCCCTCTTCGAACTGGATGATAGCGCTCCTGTAAGGAAGAAGCTCGTGGAATCCGGCATTGACAGTGGAGAAGGTGAGGGCGTGATCATCCGCCGGGTCATGTCGCGTACGGGGAAAAATAAGGTTTACATCAACGGAAGCATGGCAAATCTAAGCCTGCTGTCCCATGTCGGAGAATCGCTGATGAACATCTGCTCTCAGCGGGAACATTCCGTTATGCTGAATGAGGATCGACATCTGGACATGCTCGATGCTTTCGGAGACCTTAATACCCTGCGATCGGAATACAACGGATTGTTCGAAGAGTGGCAGGACCTGAAGGCGAAGATCCGTCAACTCAATGATATGAAGAATAAACGTCTGGAGCAGGAAGACCTTGCCCGCTTTCAGCTCGCCGAGATCAAACAGGCCGAGGTCAGACTTAACGAGGATGACCAGCTGTCAGCGGAAAGAAAGGTGCTGCTTTCACTCCAGAAGCTGATGGAGGCGGCCGGGCGGGCTCATGTTCTCCTTTACGAGCGCGAAGAATCCATCCTGGCCTCTCTGAAAAATGTTATCGACTGCGTAAGAGACATCCGGAAGATCGACGATTCCCTGAAAATATCGGAATCGGATCTGGAATCAATCTATTATCCCTTGGAAGAAGCAGCTTTTAACATCAGGGATTACTGCCGGACTCTAGTGCCCGATCCTGACAGGCTTGCCCAAATTGAAGAAAGGCTTGAGCATCTCGGTCGCCTTAAAAGAAAGTACGGCGGCAGTATCGAGAGTATAATAGAAAAGCAGGCGGAACTGGAAAAGACCCTGGCTGATCTTTCAGATTTGGAAGATGATCTGGACAAGACCGAGGAAGTCTTGAGCAAAATCGAATCCCGAATGGCAGCCAAAGCGCAACTGCTTTCTTCGAAAAGACGGCAGGCAGCGACTGCTCTGGAAGAGGCAGTTGTAGAGGAACTGAAAAGCCTGCGGATGGAATCTGCTGAATTTAAGGTTGTTTTTAAAGACGCCGAAAAGGATGAGAGTCTTCCTTTTGACTATCGGGGAATCGATTTTGTAGAATTTTACCTTAGCGCAAATGCCGGTGAGGATGCTAAGCCGCTCAACAGGGTAGCTTCAGGGGGGGAATTGTCCAGGATTATTCTGGCGATGAAGAAGGTACTGGCAAGGGCGGGAGAAGTGGGAGTCATTGTATTCGATGAAGTCGACAGCGGCATCGGCGGTGAAACTGCCGATCGAGTCGGGGAAAAGCTTCGTGACGTAGCGCGTAATCATCAGGTACTCTGCATTACCCATCTGCCACAGATCGCCTGTTATGGAAACTGCCATTACCGCGTTACAAAAGCCGAGGACGAAACAAGGACGACTACCAGGATAGAACCTCTTTCCGTATCCGAAAGACTTAATGAAATTGCCAGAATGCTCGGCGGAAGGGAATTGACGGAAACGACGAAACTGCATGCTCGCGAAATGCTTGAACGGGCATCCGGGGGATAGCAAATGTTAAGAAAAGCACGAATAGGCGATGTCAAAACAATTCACAGAATGATTAACTCCTCTTCGAGAAAAGGAGAAATACTCCCGCGCTCGCTGATGGATATCTACGGAAGTCTCAGAGATTTTTTCGTTTATATTGACGAAGAACAAAACCAGGTTATTGGCATTTGTGCAATGAACATCATATGGGAAAACCTTGCTGAAATACGATCTTTGTTTGTAGAAGAGTCTCGCCGTCAGGAGGGAATCGGCAGGAGGCTTGTGGAAGCATGTATTTCAGAGGCGATTACCCTGGACCTTTTTCGAATATTTACATTAACAAATCGGGTCGATTTCTTTTCTCGGCTTGGATTCAGCGTTGTCGACCGGTCGACGCTTACGGAAAAGGTATGGTCGGATTGCTTCCGATGCTCGAAGTATCCTGATTATTGCGACGAAGTCGCCATGATTCTCGAGCTTTAACGGCAAGGCTAAAGGAATTCTAATGCTAATAAAAATTAAAAATAACTCAATTCTTGTGATTGCTTTTTTTTTAGTTATTTCCCTTTTTATTACGGGTTGTGCGGCACAGCGAAATTTAAAGGGGGAAAGCAAGACGCAGGTACAACCGAGTAAACCGATACCCAAAACTCCGGAGAAAACAATTTCACCGAAACCTTCCATTATCAGCAAAGCCCCGCTTACCCTTGTCGCACCGGAAGATATCCCGCCTCTGCTTGATGACCTGGATAAGGATTCGCTTTTAGCGGCCATCGAAAACAGCCTTCTTTTTTACAGCCGGGTAAATGCTGAAACTCGTTATCCGATGGGAACGGAATATTACACCGCGGGTGAATTGAAAGAAACGCTGCTTGCCTTTCAAGAAATAGTAAAAAAATGTGAATCCGATGAATGCACGAAAAAGAGCATTATGGCGGCATTCGATTTCTATAAGGCTGCCGGCAGGGATCAGCAAGGGACAGTCTTGTTTACCGGATATTTTGAACCGATTATTCAAGGATCTCTTGAGAGAAATGATGCCTATCCTTTCCCCGTATATCGTCCGCCTGAAGAAACAGTGGTAGTCCATCTGGATAGATTTAATAAGAAATATGAAGGAGAAACAGTTACAGGCCGATTATTTAACGGCGAGATCGTACCTCATTACAGTCGGGAAGATATCGACGGAAAGGGCGTACTTAAGGGAAGGAATCTCGAAATTGCCTGGGCGGCGGATTCTATAGAATTGTTTTTTCTTCATATACAGGGATCGGGAATTATGGAACTGCCCGATGGCCGAAAGATCCGCATCGGCTATGCAAGATCCAATGGAAGACCCTTCCGCGGTCTGGCCGGAATACTCTTGGAGCAGGGTAAGATAACGGAAAAGGAAATATCTCATGAGGCGGTCAAAACCTATCTTCAGGATCATCCCGAAGAGCGCAGGGAATTAATGCATAAGAATCCAAGCTATGTATTTTTCCGGATTCTCGATGGAGAAAATGTCGGCTCCCATAATGTGCCCCTTACAGCAGGAAGGACAATAGCGACAGATCCAAAGTATTTCCCCAAAGGAGCACTTGCCTTCATAAAGCTGCGAATGCCGGTTTTTTCCGAAGATGGGAATGGAGTGAATTGGACGCCGATCTCGCGATTTGTCCTCAATCAGGACGCAGGCGGGGCGATCAAAGGAACGGGCCGGGTTGACCTCTTCTGCGGGACGGGTGTTGATGCCGAGCGGGTAGCGGGCAGCATTCGCGAAGAGGGTGCTTTGTATTTTCTTTTAAAGAAAAAAACATCTCCGGCATTGAAGTGACAGCGGTCATTTTAAGAAATGTTTATGTTGAGATCCAGCAGTGTGTGTTATTTCACGTTCCACCCAATAGCAAACCTAGAATTTACTTGATTTTGGAAATTCATCATGCTATTAGCTCACTGTCTTTGTGCTTTATATTAAGTCGCTTTTAAGAAAGCGGCGCTGGTGCGAGGGGTGGGGGTGGTCTTTAGGACCAATATTTCCCAGAAAATTTATTTTGGACGTAGCAAATAAACTGTTTCATAAAATTATTGAAGGAGGGACTTGAAGGATGACAAAAGCGGAACTTATTTCGGTAATTGCAGAAGAAGCAGGGATTACGAAAGCGTCAGCGGCAAAAGCACTGGCGAGTTATGTCGGTGTGGTGGCCAAAGAATTGAAGAAAAACGGTAAAATTGGTTTGGTGGGATTCGGCTCTTTTTCAGTTGTGAAGAGAAAGGCCCGTGAAGGAAGAAATCCCCAGACCGGCAAAGCGATCAAGATTCCGGCGAAAAAAGTCGTAAAATTCAAGCCGGGCAAGGAACTGTCTGAAAAAGTAAAATAATTTTTTTTGATGTTGTTATAAAGTCTCAGAAAGCCTCCGAAGATATAATATCGGGGGCTTTCTTGCGTTTAAAAGCTATCTTTGATAAAGGACGGTAAATTTTCGAAGGGGGACAACGTGACAAAGAAAC
>MVQR01000189.1 GCA_002067815.1 Syntrophus sp. PtaB.Bin001
TGTCTGGATTTGATATCTCTTCAGGAAAAGTCCGGCTGTAAGGAGAAAGTAAGCCTTGCCGTGATCCGCTCTTATCTCGAGGAGAGATTCCGACTTCCGGCCGGTGATTCCGGCTTTCTCAGCCGGGGCGTTACTTTCTGCTCACTTCTTCCCATGAGAAGCATCCCATTTCGGGTCATCTGTCTGCTGGGAATGAACAACAGCGATTACCCGAGAAGGCCGCAGACGCCCGGCTTTGACCTGATGGCCGGACATCCCCGGCCGGGCGACCGCAACCGGAGAAATGACGACCGCTACCTGTTTCTCGAAGCCCTTCTTTCCGCGCGCGACAAACTCTATATCAGTTATATCGGCCAGAGCATAGAGGACAACAGCAGAATTCCTCCTTCCGTGGTGGTGAGCGAACTTCTCGATTATATCCGCCAGGGAGATCCGGAAAACGTCAAATCGGCCGCCGAACTTGTCACCTTTCATCCCCTCCAGGCCTTTAATCCCATATGCTTTTCCGGGGGGGACACCCGGCTGTTCAGCTATTCCCGTGAAGAATGCCGGGCGGCGGAAGCCCTGCTGAAAAGGCATTCCTGCAACTCCCTGTCTGATGGTGAAGTTGAACGGCTTCCCGAAGATCCGGAAATGGAAAAACAGGTTACAATTCGGGAACTAATCGGCTTTTTTCGAAATCCTGCAAAGTATTTTCTTAAAAAGCGGTTGGGAGTTTTCCTTGAGGAAAGCGATGTTCAGCAGGAGGAAAACGAACCCTTCGATTTGACCGGTCTGGATAAGTACGGCATCGGCCAGCGCCTGCTGGAGAAGGAAATAGCAACGGGAGATATGGAGGCTCTTTATCCGGCGATCGCTGCCGAGGGCCGCACTCCTCACGGGGCTGTCGGGCATTACGAACTAAATAAAATCAGCGGAGAAATCAAGACATTCGTTCGGCAAAACGAGGAAGTCCTTCGTTCCAAACGCCTACCCGCTCTGGATATCGAACTCGAAGTGAACGGATTCCGGATTACCGGCCAGCTCGAAGGATTCCGTTCGCCGGGGTTGGTTCTTTACCGCTATGCGGCAATAAAGGCCAAGGATCATCTCAAACTGTGGATTATGCATCTGCTGTTGCAGGCGACATCCGGTCCGGAAGGCAATGGACGGGAAAGCCTTCTGTTGGGAAAAGACGGTGCCTGGACTTATTCCCCAGTTGAAGCCCCCCTAAGCCGCCTCGAAGAGATAATCGGTATTTACCAGGAAGGGCTGTGCCGTCCCCTTCATTTCTTTCCGGAAAGTTCCCTGGCGTATGTCGAAAGCCTCAGGAAGAGCGGTGGCTGCAATGATGAAAGTGAAGAAGCGGCCCTGGATAAGGCACGGACAGCCTGGGAAGGCAATTATCTTCCCGGAGAAGGGGCGGACGGGTACTATCGTCTCTGTTTCGGAAATTCAGAACCTTTGGATGAGGAATTCCGGCGATTGTCTTTAGCCGTTTTCGAACCAATGTTTGAAGCACAGCGAAAGAACACGCGGGGAGGACGGAGCGCTTGAAACCCTTCGAACTTCTGACCACCCCTCTTTCCGGACGGAATCTCATCGAAGCCAATGCGGGCACGGGAAAGACGTACGCGATCAGCGGTCTTTTCCTGCGCTTGATAGTGGAGCTGGACCTGCCCGTCAGCGAGATTCTCGTTATGACCTATACCGTGGCGGCGACTGAGGAATTGAAGGAGCGAATCCGCGGCATGCTGCGCCAGGCTTTGGTCGCCGTCCAATCGGGAAAGGCCGAAGGACCTTTTCTGGTGGCTTTCTTGGAGCTTCTTTCCGCGAAGGGAAGGACAAACTCAGCCCGACGGCGGCTGACGGCCGCCCTCCGGGATTTCGATGAGGCTTCCATCTTCACCATCCACGGCTTTTGTCGGCGCATCCTTCAGGAAAACGCTTTTGAGAGCAGTTCCACCTTCGATGCCGAACTCATTGCCGAACAAAGCGAAATAACCGATACGCTCCTTCAGGATTTCTGGCGGGGGCACTTTTACGAGGCTCCGCCGGAACTGGCTGCCTATGCCCTGAGTACGGGAAAGGATCTGGATGGGTATCGCGCCTTTCTGCGCCAGGCCCTCAATCGGCCTGATATCCGGATTGTTCCCGAAATTGCGGCCCCTGACCGCGGAGCTCTCGATCGGGAAATCGATGACTATCGGCGGGCAATGAGCGATTTACGGAAGGAATGGGGAGTATCCCGAGAAAGCATTCGAAGGGCGTTGCAGGACGGTGCGCTCAAGGCCAATTCCTACGGTGGCGCAAAAACTGATTCCTTAATCGAAGAACTGGATGCATTTCTGGGGAGCGGCGCACTGTTATTCCCCCTGCCTAACATATTTGAAAAATTTACTTCCGGGAAACTGGCTGCTTCTTGCAAAAAAGACTGCTTGCCTCCGAAGCATACTTTCTTTGAATCCTGTCAACAGCTTCTGGAGCAGGAGCAAAACCTCAAAGGAATGATGGACGGTTTTCTCATCTCGATGAAAAAAGAACTGTTGGAGACGGTCCGCGCAGAATTGCCTGTCTACAAGGCCCGCCGGAACATACTCTTTTTTGACGACCTTCTGCTGAGGCTGCGCGATGCCCTCCGGCAGCCCAAGGGCGATCTCCTGGCGGGGGCGATACGGAGAAAGTGCCGGGCCGCCCTAATCGATGAATTTCAGGACACAGACCCCGTGCAGTACGACATTCTGAATTCCGTCTTCCTCCGAAACGATTCGGATGAGCTCCCTCCCGTTTTTCTTATCGGCGATCCCAAACAGGCGATCTACAGCTTCCGGGGTGCTGATATCTTTGCCTACATGGCGGCGGCGAGGCAGGTGGATGTTTCCTACACGCTCAAGGAAAACTGGCGGTCCGCCCCGGCCCTTCTCGACGCAGTCAATTGCATTTTTCACGAGCATCCGAATCCCTTCGTTTATGACGCCATTTCCTTTGCAGATTCGGGAGCGGCTCCTGTTGAAAAAAGAGAAGAGTTGACCATCTCCTGTACGGATAAAGCTGAAGAAGCCCCCTTGCAACTATGGGTTATCCCCCCGGAAGAGAACGGCAAGGCAAAGCCGGTAGCAAAAAACCGGGCGACTTTTCTGATTCTCCAGGCCGTTACCGCGGAGATCTCCCGTTTGCTGGAGGCGGGTAAGGAGGGTAAGGCCCTGATTTCCGGCCGAGCGCTGGAAGCCGGCGATGTAGCGGTACTCGTCCGGTCCAACCGGGAAGCGCTTCTTGTGCAACAGGCCCTTTCGGAAATAAGAATTCCCGCCGTCCTGCACAGCCGGGAAAATCTCTTTGATTCTCCCGATGCGGAGGATATGGAACTTCTTCTCCGGGCGATTGAAACCCCCGGTGACGAGCGGCGTCTTGGTGCGGTCCTATTGTCGCCGCTTTTCGGAGTAAGCATAGGGGAACTCTATCGCATTAAGAACGATGATCGGCAATGGGAGGAAAGACTCTTCCGTTTCCAGGAATACCACGACCTCTGGCAGAAAACGGGCTTCATGCGGATGATGCGCTTCCTGCTGCGAAGGGAGGACGTTCGGGCCCGCCTCCTGTTACGGCCCGACGGCGAACGCCGCCTCACAAATGTCCTACATCTTACGGAAGTCCTTCATAGAGAGAGCACGGAAAGGAACCGGGGCATGCGGGGCCTCGTCCGCTGGCTGGCAATGCAGCGCAATTCAAATAAGGAGCGATCGGATGAGCACCAACTGCGCTTGGAGAGCGACGCCCATGCCGTGAGAGTCGTGACCATCCATAAAAGCAAAGGCCTGGAGTATCCAGTTGTTTTCTGCCCCTTCGTCTGGGAAGGTGCGGGAGACCTGAGACGTTCTAATGAAATTATCTGCCACGGCGGTGGGGAAAATGAAATTCTACTCTGCGATATCGGTTTGCCTCCCGATCCTTCCAACCGGCAGCGAGCTTACCGGGAAGGCCTTGCGGAGCGGGTCCGGCTTCTCTATGTCGCCCTGACCCGGGCGAAACACCGCTGCTATCTGATCTGGGGGCATTTCAACGAGGCTGAAGACTCGGCCCCGGCTTATCTGTTTCACGGCCGGGATAGAAAATGGAATGAAGATGCCCCTGATGTTGCCGTGGTCCCAGAAGACGGAGGTCAGAAATCCTACAAAGCCTTGACCAAAGCAGAGTTCTTGTGCGATCTGGAACGGATGGCCTCATCAGGAGCGATCTCGATTAGCAATCTGCCGCTCCTGCCCGCATCACGGACTTTTGAAAAGGCCGCGGCGATGGAAAGCCTTTCCTGCCGGGACTTCAACCGGGAAATTGACCAGACATGGCGATTCACCAGCTTTTCTTCCCTGGTTTTCGGGCAGTACCTTCCCACGGAAAGAATAGACCGGGAGGTCGAGGTAGAAGGGGGGCAGCCACAGATTTCGGATTGGCGGAATCTGCCCGCGGGAACTTCGACTGGGAACATGCTGCACGAATTCCTGGAACGCCTCGATTTTAAGGAAAAGGATGAAGCGATTCTTCGACAGCGGGCGAGAGAGACTTTATCCGCTTACGGCTTCGATTCCCGCTGGGAAACGGCCCTTTTGACATTGGCCGATAATATCCTTTCCGTACCTCTGCAATTGGTCGAGAGCGGCAAATCTCTGTACCTGTCGGACCTGGGCTGGAACGAACGGATCAGTGAACTGGGCTTTTATTTTCCATTAAAGAAGCTTACCCGGGAAAAGCTGTCGGCCCTTTTCCGGGATTTGGCGAGGGAAGATTACGGAAGCATTCCCGAAAAGTGGGAGGAGGAAGTGGGACGTCTCTCCTTCAATCCCGTCCGTGGCTGGCTGAGAGGCTTCATCGACCTCGTCTTTATTGCCGAAGGCCGTTACTATCTTGCGGACTGGAAGTCCAACTTCCTGGGAACCGAACCTGAAGCCTATCTGCCGGAGGCCTTGAAAGCCGTCATGGTGAACAAGCATTATATCCTTCAGTATCATCTGTACGCACTGGCCCTGCATGCCTACCTGAAACGGCGAATCCCCGATTACAGCGTTGAGAAGCATTTCGGTGGGATTTACTATTTCTTCATCCGGGGAATCGATCCGGCCCG
>MVQR01000190.1 GCA_002067815.1 Syntrophus sp. PtaB.Bin001
CGATGAAGTTGCGCTGCATCGTGCGGGCGCGGTCAAGGGCGGTATCGCGCTTCAGATTTACGATCAGGACATCCAAGGCCGCTCCTTCCGGGTCGATGTATTTGCCGAGACGTTTATAGCGGCGGACATGCTCCCGGTAAGCTTCAGAGATGTACTGTCCCTGATAGTAAGGCGTGGCTCCGGATTCGTCCAGATCGTTGAAGAGATTCCGGATGAAGAGACGAAAACGGCTTTCGTCGAATCTATGCTGGAAGGTATCGGTTATGAGCTTTTTTGCTTCTTCAATTTGCATGGTCGCTTTACTTTCCGGTTACTTTCCGGTCAGGTATTCGGAAAGAATGACCTCCCGCGTTTGACGTTCGCTTTCCCGGCTTCCTCGCGCGTCGGTCATCAACAGGCCCGGGGGGATATTATTCCGGAAAATGGCAAGCACCTTGAGAGGGTTGATTTCCCGATCCAATTCCTGCTTGAGGCGCTTGCTCGTGTTTCTGGGGATAATTCCGTATTCGAAGGCTCGGAGAACCGCCCGGAGAAAGTTCTCGTCATCGTCCGTAAAACCCTGGAAATTCTTCATCTCCCTGGACTTCAGGCGTTTGATGATATAGGTTTCGTTCGACTTGCTTCCATATCCGGCCTTCTCCATCGTTTCAGTGCTGGTCAGATCATCGAAGGTCTGTTTGTTCCGTTCGAGCATCGGGTAAAAGTCTTTCGGCAAAGGGAGGCGCGGCGTATCGGGCAAACACTCGAAACAATCCACCGCTTCGAAAAAGGTTAATTCCCGGGCTTCGTGGCCATTCGCCAGGCAGAACTTTTTCAGTTTGCCCTTGCGGAAGAAGGTGATGACGGCATTGGTCAGCGGTTCATCGCCGCTTCCCATCATCCATTCACGGCTGGAGCGGGCCTTCTTCGGCAGGCGTTTGATCTTTTCAAAGAGGCTGGGCTGCAGATCGCGGACCTCACGAATTTTCTTGAGATATGCCAGTTCCGAACGCTCCGTTTCGTCTTCTCCTTCCAGGTTCTTTTTATCGTTCAGTTTTGAAAAGAGGCGATCGCCGAAAAGTTCATGGCTGGAGACTTCTTCTTCGTTGGTCAAATACTTCGCATCCTCTCCCAGGGTATCATGAAAGGCTTGGATTTTGGCCTTGATGCTCGCTTCCAGCCCCAGGTGCAGGTCTGACTGGGCAGTGGGAAAGAAGTTGAAAACGTGAACGCGTTTGTGTTCCGTTCCGACCCGGTTGACGCGGCCAACCCGCTGCAAGACGCGAGTCGGGTTCCAGGGAAGGTCGTAATTGACGACGATGTTGGAACGATGCAGATTGATCCCCTCGGCCAGGACGTCGGTGGTGATCAGGATGCGGATGCCGTCCTGTTGGTTCAGTTTTTTGCCGGGATCAAAATTTTCCTTGATCAGTTCGCGGGCCAAGGCAACGTTGTGTTCTCCTCCGTTGTGGATGCCGCCGGTACTGCAGAAGAACATGACTTCGCCGGGAAATTGCCGCTGAAGAGCATGATAGAGATATTCGCCCGTTTCCTTTGATTCGGTGAAAACCAACAATTTTCTGCCCTTGAGGATAGCGTTGGAATTCAAATCGACAATGAACTGCTCAAGTTTTGGATCGCCGGAGCCGTTGCGCCAGAGTTTCCGGATATCTTTCAGTACGGCAAGATCGCCATGTAACCTGCTGATGAAATCATCATTGAATTCCGCAGCTTCATACTTCTGCACGCGATCCTGCTCCACCAGACGGAGAAGGGCATCCTCGTTGTCTTCCTCCAGAAAATCGTACACATTCACCCGTTTGCTGATATAGACCGTGCCGTTGCCATACATGGCGATGAACTTCTCGTATGATTCGATGAACCGTTGCAATGTTCTGATGAAGGCATGGAAACTGCTCTCCAGACGCTTGACCAGAATACCTTTCATAAATCCGCCGATATTTCGCTGGGATTGGATTTCAAGAGGATCGAGCCGCTTTTTCAGGTAAAGCAGTGGGGTATAACGGGCGTAACTGAACTGTTTGAGCAGTTCGATCGTGGCATTGAAGATGTGTTCCTGTTGGGCGTCAAAGGTGTAGATGATTCGTTGGGGATCGTCCAATTCGGGAAAAGAAAGGCCCTGTTTTTCTATGTCATCCTTGAAGAAATTGAAGACCTCTGACCTGGTGCGGCGCACCATGACATATTTCAGAACCTTCTCTCGCATATCTCGCGATACACTTTTAACCTCAGAAATATAGCCGGGATCACTTTTGGCGTATTTGTCCAGGCGGGCCTTGAGGCCGGAAAAGAATTTTTCCAGATCGGGAACACCTGGGATAGTGCTCTTCTTTGGGATTTGAAAAAGTTTGAGCTGACTGTAGATATCTTCAACCGTATTGTTGAGCGGCGTAGCCGAAACGAGAATCACTTTCTTGCCGAAGCAGATTTGATGTAGCTTTTCATAGCCCTGCGTAACTTCATTTCGGAATCGGTGGGCTTCGTCGATAAAGATGAAGTCATATTTCCCGGTTCCCTCTCTGATGAGGGAATCGAGTTTGCCGAGAGATTCCACCTTGTAGCCGCGCACGCCGAATTCGAAGAAGGTCTCCTCCCAGTATTCCTTCAGCACCGGCGGGCAGATAACGAGGATCTTTCCTCGAAGCTGCTGGGCCAGAAGGGCCGATATGAATGTCTTTCCCAAACCGACCACGTCAGCCAGGAAAACGCCGTTATAGGCATCTAGGATTTTCTTTGCGGCGATAACCGCCTGCTTCTGGTAATCAAGCTCCTTGAATCCTTCGGGCAGGAAGGTTTCGAAATCCTCGTCTATATTGATGTCTTCCCGGAAATATTCATAAAGGAATTTCAGGTAGAGGTGGTAGGGGGAAATCTCGTCGTTCAGCCAGGTTCTTTCGTTTATGGTTTCCACATACTCCTGGGAAAGATCGACGGCGTCCTTCCACAGTTCTTCAAACTGAGTCAGGGCGAATTCGACGTCGGCGCGGTCTTTCAATTCGACGTTGAATTCCCGATTGGCTATGAGGCCTGCTTCGGAGAAATTGCTGGAACCGGTGATCACACGACCGAAATCCCGATCATCGTCGCCGAAGCGTGAAATATAAACTTTTGCGTGTAGATTGCCGCCAGGGTAGGCCTTGATTTCCATCTTGCCGGATTTCAGGAATTCGATGAACTTCCGGACGCCGATTTCCGTTTCGAAACGATCCGGTGCATTGTCCATCTCAGTGGTTACGGCATCGGAAAAGATTTCTTTCGTCCGCTTATGCGACTCGAAATCCTGGACCATCTGATTCCGGTGCTCATCAATGATATCGAACATCTTCCGATCGACATTCAAGCCGACTAGGATACGGATCTTATCGATAGAGGCAAAGGATTCGTAGAGTTTTTCAAAGCCGCTGGTGCGGAAATATCCCACCAGGATATCGAACAGTTTTACATCCCGGAGGGTTCTCTTGAACCTGTCAAGGAGGGTGGAGCCTGGTTCATTTGTAAAGAATGTCAGATCATTTTGCATGGCGGAAATCTCAGTTATCGAGCACGAGAGAAACGATCTTAAACCTGCGGTTTAGTATCAGATTTAAGGAAGGATTTCCAGAAGTTTGCTTAATTATCGGTTAACCTTTTTTTGACATAGCAAGATAGAAGAGTATTTTGTGTCGAAGATTAGTTTGATCCCTCTCACCGTGGACAATCGGAGCGCTTGGAAAGAACCAATCCAGGCTTTCCATACCCGCTCCCAACTCAGAACGACTAAATGTAGGTCTGGGTTGCGTAGATGCAGATTGAGCACTAACCTCGCTGCACTCACCGGGTTAATATTTTACCATATTACGCTGCGTCATCCGTCCTGTGTAGCTCATCCGTTTAAACGGTACTGGCAGCGGTCTTGGAGGCTTCCCGGATTTCGGGACGCTGGTCGGCGATCTCCGAGAAATGGTCGTAATCCTGCTGCACCTGGTCGCGGTCTTTGTATCCGAAAGGAAGTCCCTCCTCCGGGTGCGGTTCCAGCAATCCGGAATCGAGATCCCGGAGCATGTCCGCGAGGATCAGATTCATCCCAAAGACGTGGCGATCATCCGGCGAGAGTTTCCCAATAAACTCATCAAGCTTGTCGGTAGCCTTCTGTTTTGACCAGACGGGGACTTCCTGAAACTGCCGCAGGACTTCGATGGTCTTGCCTTGGGTTTTCGGATCAAGATGTGGAAAATGTCGGGTCATCTCCTGCCAGCCGAGCCCCAGAAGTTCCTTCGCCTTATCTTTAATTGGGGAACGCTTAACACCCTTGGCTTCTCTGATCCGTTTTTCTACTTCCGGAAAAAGGCTGGTTGTTGGTTCTCCGCCGCGGCGCGAATACTTCGGTTCTTCCTTGACAAGATCGGAAGATAAGGGTAATGTATCACCATAATTTTGGTCAGAAGGTGCCTTATCCACCCCAGGACTGACCAGGTAAGAAGAGGTTTCTGATAAGGAGAGCCTCTTTATTTTTTTGCTTACATCTTCCCAATCGAAAACGCTGTAGAAAGTTTTCCCTTTCTTGCGTTCTTCTTCTACAACAACCCTTATAATGTCTCCGTCTTCGAAGCGTCCCAACATTCCATACTCTTTTGTATCTCCATTATTTTTTTCTCTAATTTCATCGACAAAAGGAGTATTTTTTATGGTCGCCTTTACCTTAGGTAATAATTTAAGTCGTCTCTTTACATCTTGATCCGAGAGTTGCCGATTGTCTTGCTGCTCTCCCAAAATATGGAGCCATCCCCTCTCTCTAAACTCAACATTCTCTCCATCAAAGGCCGGGCTTTTTATCGGATTGCGAGATAATTCCTCATAATATTCTTTTGCTATCTGTTTCGCTGATTCGATAGAGACATGATCCGAGTCACTGCCGTCCAAATTAAGCGAGATATCGGATTTCGAGGTTTGAAATCATTACCAATTTGGACGCCTTTTTGCTGTTTTTAAAATCAGGTTTAACTCTTATATTTTCCTACTGTCCCAATTAAGCGAGAGCCAGTTTCAATTGTTCCTGCGCATATGGAGCTGGAGGTGTCTCGAAAGGTTCATTCAGCCAAGTCCACAA
>MVQR01000191.1 GCA_002067815.1 Syntrophus sp. PtaB.Bin001
AGTCATGTGAAAGGGCTTTGCTGAGACCTTCTTCTGCTGTGAAGGCACAAGCGACGTCATGCCCCATGTTGTTTATAATTTCAAAAAGAAGTGCCGAGTTGAGTTGATCGTCGTCGATGATTAAGATCTTTGCCATGTGCCTGCAGTTCCTTTTTATCCAATTCCCGCCTGAGCGAATACGTAATCCTTTGCCGGAAGTCGGATTTCGTAGATGATAAATGCTTCATGCCTTTGGCTCCATAGTTTAACTTTTCATGGTTCTCAGGAATGGGAATGGATCGAATATCAGCTCCATGATCCGCTTTATGTCGATCCGAATATTTCACCGTTACAGGTACATGGTGTGGGTAAAAGTATAACACTACAGAATTTCTCAGTGCGTCATATTGTCAGAAATAATATTTGTAGTCAAGGTCCCGTTTCTTAATTTAATCGTTCCCCTTTTAAAGAAGTACGATGATAAACAACGTCTTGACAGAGAAAAAAGAGTATGGTTTGTTCTTTTCAATAACACGCATAAGGGGAGGTCGTAAATTCGGCCTGAGAGTTTCGCAGGAATAGCGGATGACCCTCACAACCTGATCCGGGTAATGCCGGCGGAGGGAGTGCACGAAAAATTGAAACCCTTATGCCAATATAATTCGGTATAAGGGTTTTTTGGTTCCGAAAATAAGATCAAATGGAAAAGTTAAGCAAACTCTCTATTCAGAATTACAGTCTTTATCTCGTCCTTACCGAAGAATACGGTACTGGAAGGCCTTTGATACAAATCGCCGAATCAGCTCTTACGGGTGGAGTCGATATTATTCAGATGCGGGAGAAACATAAATCCCGGGAGGAACTTCTAAGTCTGGGAAGAAAACTTTCCGCTCTCTGTCGAAAAAGAAAGAAAACTTTCATAGTTAACGATGATCCCCTGCTGGCAGCGGAGCTGGAGGCCGACGGGGTCCATATGGGTCAGGAAGATCTTCAGAACTGCCCGGTCGACGAAGTGCGGCGAATCATCGGAGGCGGTCGTATCCTAGGTATTTCAACCCACTCTTTAGCGCAATTTCGACAGGCAAATGAAATGGATGCCGATTATCTCGCTTTCGGCCCGATTTTTCCCACTCGGGCAAAGGATTATTTCATAGGTATGGGGGATATTAGCGAAGTATTACGTATTGCGACAAAGCCGGTTTTTTTTATCGGAGGCGTTAATACGGCAAACCTCCATTTACTGCTAAATGAAGGTGTAACCAATGTGGCACTCATCCGGGATCTCATGCAGACAGAGGATATTGAGTCAAGGGCGGAATGGTATAAGACACAATTGGCAAGGCGGAGGAAGCAATGAATGTGAGAATAAACGGCAAAGAGGAGGCTTTGGCCGAGGGTTTGATCACCATTGAGAAACTTGTTCAAGACAAGGGGCTGATTCCCGAGCGTATCGTCGTAGAAGTGAACCTGGAGGTAATTTCCCGCGAGAATTGGTCGAAAGTCAACCTGCGGGACGATGATCAGATCGAAATTGTCAGTTTTGTAGGAGGGGGATGATGGAAGATATTTTGGAAATAGCCGGAGTAAATATAAAGTGCAGACTTTTCGCGGGAACGGGAAAGTTTTCCAGCAATGCCTTGATGCGGGAAGCGCTGTTGGCTGCGGGTGTTGATGTAGTTACCGTCGCCTTGAGAAGGGTTGACAGCAGTGCGAAGGCGGAAAACATAATCGATTATGTACCCTCCCATTGCAAAGTTATGATCAACACTTCCGGCGCCCGAAATGCTGAGGAGGCGATTAGGATCGCCAGGTTGGCCAAAGCGGCCGGATCCGGAAACTGGATCAAGATTGAAGTCGTTGCTGACAGCAAATATCTCCTGCCCGATAATATGGAAACCCTGAAGGCGACGGAGGTCCTTGCCAAGGAAGGCTTTGTTGTTTTTCCCTACATGAGTCCGGATCTTTCCATGGCCCGCAGGTTTGCAGACTGCGGTGCGGCTGCCGTAATGCCCTTGGGTTCGCCGATCGGAACAAATCGAGGAATCAGGACCGAAGAGCTTGTTGAAATCATGATTCGGGAAATAAAGACGCCGATCATCGTAGACGCCGGTTTGGGCAAGCCCTCCGATGCCTGCAAGTGTATGGAAATGGGATGCGCTGCCGTAATGGTCAATACGGCAATCGCCGTTTCCGGAAATCCTGTAGAGCTTTCCAGGGCTTTCAGTATGGCGGTCGACGCTGGAAGGCGGGCCTATTTGAGCGGTCTGCCGGCAACCGCAACTGAAGCCAAGGCCTCTTCGCCCCTGACAGGATTCTTAAGGGAAGGCGACTGAGGTATTCCAATGAGTTTTTACGATGTCTATCGCAAATACAAAAACGAAGAATGGGACAAATTATTTGAAACCGTTTCCGACAGGGATATAGAACAGGCCCTCTTACGGGATTATATCAACTTGCATGATTTCGTTGCATTTCTATCCCCGGCTGCCGAGCAACATCTGGAAGCGATGGCGGAAAAGGCACAGGAATTGACTCTGCGCAATTTCGGCCGAATCATCCAGCTTTATGCTCCGATATACGTATCGGATTATTGCGAGAATTTTTGCCTCTATTGCAGCTTCAGTGCGGCAAATCGACAAAGGAGGAAAAAACTCAGCTTGAAAGAACTGGAACATGAAGCGGGATTCATCGCCGATACAGGTATGCAAAACATTCTTCTGCTGACGGGAGAATCAAGAAATAAAAGCCCCGTTAGTTACATCGGGAATTGCGTAAAAGTTCTCAGGAAGCGTTTCCCATCGATCGCCATTGAAGTCTATCCGCTCGAAGAGAAGGAATATGCCTATCTGGTGGAAGAAGGAGTCGATGGGCTTACCCTCTACCAGGAAACCTATGACGAAGCAATTTACCGGGTCATCCATCCCGCCGGGCCGAAGCGGAATTTCCGATTCCGGTTGGAAGCGCCGGAACGAGGGGCGGCGGCACGGATGAGACAGATCAATGTAGGAGCTCTGTTGGGACTTGCAGACTGGAGAAAAGATGCCCTGATGGTAGGCCTCCACGCCCGGTTCCTTCAGGACCGATTTCCCGATGTAGAAATCGGGGCATCCGTACCGAGATTAAGGCCCCACCTAGGCGCATTCCGGGGGCCTTGCAAGGTAAGCGATAAGAACATGGTGCAGATAATCCTGGCCTTGCGATTATTTATACCGCGACTGGCCATATCACTATCCACGCGCGAAGATGCGAAATTTCGGGATTCTCTTGTCCCGCTCGGCATTACCCGTCTGTCGGCCGGTTCGGCTACCAGTGTGGGCGGTTACACGATTTCGACTAATGGCGATGACAATACGCTACCTCAATTTGAGCTTGCGGATACGAGAGGTGTTTCGGAAATTATAGGAAGTCTTCGGAAAAAGGGATACGAACCGGTGTTCAAAGATTGGATTTTTGGAATATGACCACATCTTTCCATGAGAATCTGATAAAGAAGATCGGCAGGGACGGATTCAACCGTCTCCAGAAAACCAAGATCGGTATTGCCGGGGTAGGCGGTCTTGGATCGAATTGCGCCGCAAACCTGGTCCGGGTTGGATTCCGTAGAATTAAACTTGTAGATTTCGACTTTGTAGAGGCGGGCAATATCGACCGGCAGTTTTACTTTGCCGATCAAGTAGGAATTTACAAGGTGGAAGCCCTTCGACAAAATCTGTTGAGGATCGTTGCTGACCTTGAGCTAGATATCGAAGTAAGGAGAATAGAGAAGAACTTGGCCGGAAAATTGTTTTCCGATTGCGCCGTTGTTGCCGAGTGTCTGGACTCCGCTGAATGCAAGAGCTCTCTGGTATCGGAACTGCTTTCCCAAAATAAATTTATTGTAGCAGCCTCAGGATTGGGAGGTTACGGTTCGAGCGATGAAATTCAGGCGCATTCTATAAAGAAAAATCTGGTCATCATCGGCGATCTGAAGTCCGATATAATCTCCAAACCTGCCCTTTCACCCAGGGTAAACATCGTTGCCGCGAAACAGGCAGACGTAATCCTGGAGCATGTCCTCTTAAATACCATCTGAATCATTCTGATTTCCTATTAATTTCCGAAATATTTCTTGAAAAATAACAGGATATTCTCTAGTCATTTATTACCTATTGATAAGGGACATGGAAAATCTTTAACCGGTCGTCTGATCTGCTGTAAATGGGGATAGTGGAATATGAACTACAGGAAAAAGACCAAGGCGCAGCTTATTGAAGAACTGGAAGCCTTACGGAAAAAGGTTGGAGAACTTGAATCGGGAAAAGACTATCCCAAACCGGCAAAAGCAGCGATAGAAAACAAAGGAAAGACTTTCTATCCTCCGGGACATGATGGAGAAGATCTGGAGGAACTTGCCGACATTATCGATGTTCAATCAATACAATCCCTTATGAACAATTTTTATGATCTGACGCGCATTCCAGTGAGCATTATTGATCTCAAAGGCCGGGTCCTGGTCGGTGTCGGCTGGCAGGATATCTGTACGAAATTCCATCGTGTCCATCCCGAAACGTGTAAGAACTGCATTGAAAGCGATATAACGCTGTCTGCCGGCGTTCCTGAAGGTGAATTTAAACTCTACAAATGCAAAAACAACCTGTGGGATGTCGCAACGCCGATAATGGTGGGCGGAAGGCATGTGGGCAACGTTTTTTCGGGTCAGTTTTTCTTTGACGACGAACAGCCTGATTACGAATTTTTCCGCTCGCAGGCGGCAAAATTCGGTTTTCCGGAAAAAGAATATCTCTCGGCACTGAGATCCGTTCAGAGACTGAGCAGAGGTTCATTGGATGCCGGAATGGCTTTTTTCGTAAAGCTTGCCCAAATGATTTCCCTGTTGAGTTACAGCAATGTTCGATTGAACCGATCGCTTATGGAACGTGATGCCCTGATGGATTCGCTGCGGGCAACAAAGAATGATATCAGGGGAATGTTCGAAAATTCCTCTTTGGGGATCTACCGTACGACACCATCCGGACGATTCCTAAATGCCAATCCGGCTTTGGCACGTATATATGGCTACGATTCCCCCAAGGAGTTGATGAACTGTGTGACAGAT
>MVQR01000192.1 GCA_002067815.1 Syntrophus sp. PtaB.Bin001
CACCGCCTGATGGAAAATAATCCAATGATTATCGGCCATTGCAATGTTACTTTTCCCGGGTACAATCGTTGCTTTTTGTTTCATCCCATAAATGCCTGCTATTCCTTTTAGCAGACAGTAAAAAGTGAGAGCGACTATGAAGCAAAGTTCCTATTTCATCATGGCTTTAATAATGTTGATTTTTCTGCCTTCTGTTGCCGGAGCGGGAAGTCCGATCCAAAAGGGTGAGCGGCTTGATCTGCAGCGCTGCATTAAAACGGCAATCGAAAATCATCCGGCCCTGCAGGCAGCCCGAAATAATGTCCTGGTAGGTGAAAGCCGGATCGGACAGGCCAGAGCGAATTATTATCCCCATATTAACTGGCAGACGGACTACACCCGGCTCCGTCCCGCAACCTCCCGGGTCGTGGAACGGCAAACACAGAATGAATACAGCAGTACCGTAACCTTGGATCAAATGCTTTATGATTTCGGGAAGACTAAGACTCAGGTGAACATCCAGAAACTCAATACCGACTCATTCCGGCAAGATCTCGACAATGTGGAGTCTGAGATCGTTCTTGGGGTGAAGCAGGCCTATTACACGCTTTTGCAAGCCGAAAAGAACCGGGAAGTAGCCTTAGAAACGGTCGGCCAGTTTCAGCATCATCTCGAACAGGCGAAAGGGTTTTTTGAAGTCGGTACCAAGCCAAAGTTTGATGTCACCAAGGCGGAAGTGGATCTGAGTAATGCAGTCTTGAACCGCATCCGCGCCGAAAACGCACTGCGGATTGCCCGCATCAATCTCAACAATGCAATGGGAATCCCTGCCGCCCCGGAGTATACGATCGATGACAGCCTTTTTTTTCAAAAATACCAGGAGGATTTGCAAACCGCTCTGGAAAGTGCGTATCGCAATAGACCCGACTTGCTGTCCATCCTGAAGAGGGTGGAAGCGGCAGATCAATCAATAAACTTGGCGAAAAAGGGATATTATCCCTATCTGACCGGTAGTGCCGGTTACGGTTTCGGCGGCGGGGAATTCCCTCTCGGCGAAGGTTGGAATTTCGGGGCAGCATTGAATGTGCCGATATTCAACGGCCTGTTGACCCATTACCAGATCGAAGAAGCCAAGGCAAACCTCAACGTCGCCAAAGCCAATGAACAGGCGCTCCGCCAGTTGATCCGTTTAGAAGTGGAGCAGGCCTTTTCCAACCTTCGTGAAGCTGAGGAAAGGACGGCAACGGCACAGCTTGCCGTCAGGCAGGCCGAAGAAAATGTCGAACTGGCCAACGGCCGCTATGCCGCCGGGGTAGGAAATCCCATCGAGGTAACAGATGCCCTGGTGTCTCTGAGCAATGCCAGAACGACTCATATTGCCGCTTTGACGGATTACCGGATCGCCCAGGCCGGTCTGGAAAAAGCCATGGGCGTGAAATAATTGAGATTGCCGAATCTATGAAAAGGATGGATTGGAAGAGACGAAATCATGAAAAAGAAAATTGTTGCCGGTGTTGTCCTTTTGATTGTCGGTATTGGGGGGCTGGCTTTTTTCCTGTTGAAAAGCGGGGAAAAGACTCCTAAGTTCAAGACGGAAGCCGTGGCCAGGGGCGATGTCCGGGCGACCGTTACCGCGACCGGTACGGTAAATGCCGTCACCACAGTTCTGGTAGGTACGCAGGTTTCGGGTACCATCAAGAATCTCTACGTTGATTTCAATTCTTCCGTGAAGAAGGGGCAGCTTCTCGCCCAGATCGATCCGGCCACGTTTGAGGCCCAGGTCCAGCAGGCAAGGGCCAATCTTCTCCTGGCGCAGGCAAACGGGGCAAAGGCCAAAGCATCGCTGATCGATGCGAAACGGACGCGGGACCGAAATTATCAGCTCTTCAACAGTAATCTGATTGCTAAAAGCGACCTTGACACGGCAGAAACCAACGCCCAAGTCGCCGTAACCCAGCTCGCCGCGGCAAATGCGCAGATTTCCCAGGCCAGGGCCTCCCTGAGTTATGCGGAGACCAATCTGAGATATACTCGGATTGTTTCGCCCGTGGATGGGACTGTTATTTCCCGAAATGTTGATGTGGGGCAGACGGTCGCCGCCAGTTTCCAGACCCCGACACTCTTCACTATCGCGCAGGACCTGACCAGGATGCAGATCGATGCCAGCGTGGACGAGGCGGATATCGGGAAAGTTCAGGTGAATCAGCCGGTGGAATTTTCCGTGGATGCCTATCCCGATCTTATTTTCAAGGGCAAGGTGGCGGAAGTGAGGAGCGCCCCCATTACCGTTCAGAACGTGGTGACCTATGATGTGGTGGTTCGGGTGGATAATCCGGATCTGAAACTCAAACCCGGGATGACGGCCAACGTTTCCATCGTCCTTGCCGACAAGGAAGGGGTGCTCCGAGTTCCCAATGCGGCTCTGCGTTTCCGCTTGCCTGAAGCCGAAAGCGCAGGCAGGACGGTTTCCCCCAGGCGAAAAACTCCGGGTGTCTGGGTTCTGGAAAAAGAAAAGCCGAAACGAGTTGCCGTAACCACTGGAATCAGCGATGGAACTTACACGGAAATCCTTTCCGGCAATCTCCGGGAAGGGGAGAAGGTGATTGTTGAAAGCGTGACCAACAAAAAGAAAAGTACGACATCGCCTTCATCGCGTGGTCCGAGGATGTTTTAAGTCCATGGCGCTTTTGGAAACAAGGGATATCTACAAGATCTATCAAGTGGGGGATAACGCCGTGCATGCCCTCGACGGGGTGTCCGTGGAGATCGACCGAGGGGAGTTTGTCGCCATCATGGGGCCGTCGGGCTCTGGGAAGTCCACCTTCATGAATGTGATCGGCTGTCTGGACGAACCGACAAAAGGGCGGTATCTCCTCGATGGAATCGAGGTCAGCGGCTTGAAGCGGGATGAACTAGCCGAAATCCGGAACAGGAAGATCGGCTTTGTCTTCCAGGGATTCAATCTTCTTCCGCGGACATCAGCCCTGGAAAATGTGGAACTGCCGATGCTGTACAACAACCTTTCGTCAGCGGAAAGACGGAAGAGGGCAATGGCGGCTCTCAAGATGCTGGGATTGGAGGGCAGGGAACACCACACCCCCAACCAGCTCTCCGGAGGGCAGCAACAGCGGGTGGCCATTGCCAGGGCATTGGCCAATGAGGCCCCCTTGATTCTTGCCGACGAACCGACGGGAAATCTGGACACAAAAACAAGTATCGAGATCATGGATCTTCTGGTCAGGCTTAATCGGGAATCCCAAATCACTATCGTCCTTGTTACTCATGAGCCTGACATCGCCGACTACAGCCGGCGAATCATCCGTTTCCGTGATGGCCGTATTCTCAGTGATGAAGCCGTGGAAAAGTCATGATCAACATGCCTTCAACCATAAAAATATCTTTTCGGGCGTTGCGGGTGAACAAGATGCGCTCCGTCCTCACCATGCTGGGGATTATCATCGGTGTGGGGGCCGTCATCGCCATGCTGGCCGTCGGTACCGGCGCCAGTGAGAAGATTTCCGGACAGATCTCCAGCATGGGAAGCAATCTGATCATGGTTCTGCCGGGCAGCACTACGGCGGGGGGCTTGCGGCTGGGGGCCGGTACCCGCGCGACTCTGACCATGGCCGATGCCGATGCAATTCTGAAAGAATGTTCAGCCGTACTGGATGTCGCCCCGATCCTGAACGGCGCCGTGCAAGTAGTTTATGGAGATCAGAACTGGGCCACCGGCGTTTACGGGACAACTCCAAGCATTCTTACGGTGAGGGACTGGCCCATTGCCGCCGGGCGCTCCTTCAACGAGCAGGATGTCCGGAATGCGACCAAAGTCGCCATTCTCGGGCAGACCGTCGCGGATAATCTCTTCGGCGGCATGGATCCTTTGGGACAGATTATTCGGATCAAGAAAGTACCTTTTGTCGTGATCGGTCTGTTGGAGAGCAAAGGGCAGTCTCCCACGGGCCAGGATCAGGATGACACCATTTATATCCCCGTAACGACGGCCCAGAAGAAGATCTTCGGGACATCCATTCCCGGGATGGTGCGCACTATAATGGTTAAGGCCAGAAGTTCGGAGGAGCTGGAAGCGGCTGAAAGGCAGGTCACGGAGCTGCTCCGGCAGCGCCATCGTATCGGAGCCCAGCAGGAGGACGACTTTACAGTTAGAAACCTGACCCAGCTGATGCAGGTTGCGGAGGAGTCTTCCCGGGTGATGACCCTGCTGCTCGGCGCCATTGCCTCCGTATCGCTTCTTGTCGGCGGCATCGGGATCATGAACATCATGCTGGTATCGGTGACCGAGCGGACGAGGGAAATCGGCATCCGGATGGCCGTCGGCGCGAAAACATGGGATATCCGATTGCAGTTCATCATCGAGGCCCTGACTCTATCTCTTACCGGCGGGATAACAGGCATCTTTCTGGGCGTAGCTACTTCCAAGGTCCTGTCGATTGTTGCGGAATGGCCGACCGTCGTTTCGCCGCTATCCATCCTCTTGGCCTTCGGCTTTTCGGGGCTGGTGGGAATTTTTTTCGGATTTTACCCCGCCTACAAAGCCTCGCTCCTCAATCCCATCGAAGCCCTGCGCTACGAGTGAAATAAGGTTTCCCCGCAGATAGCGGAAGAGCCCTGTCATCAGTTCGCCTTTTATCCAAAAACCTTTACAATCCAATTAGATGTCTCTTGAAGTGTCCTGGATGACCTTTAATCGATCTTTCTGTAAAAAACTGTTGGTATTGATTCTGTATTACTTCTCTTATTGTATCGTCTGCCTGAAGTTTTAATTCTTGACACCTTTTATCGGCCTGTAGTAGTTTGCCGCACTTACTTAACACCGTTAAGTTCTCCATCTATGAGCGATTCGAGACACAAAAGCAAAGAAGAATTTCGTCGGGAGATCCTTGATGCGGCACGGGAAATCTTTTCCAGCGACGGCTATGGAAAATTCTCCATGCGCAAGCTGGCACGTCGAATCGGGTATTCGCCCACGACCATCTATCTCTACTTCCGGGACAAGGATGAATTGCTGTTCTGCCTCTGTGAGGAGCTCTTCGATGAGATGGATGCCGTTCTCAAGAAAATTTCGGAAGAGGG